>CAYZPZ010000023.1:0-1604 GCA_964480205.1 uncultured Conexibacteraceae bacterium | reverse complement strand
GAGCCGCTACTCGGTGGAGATGCTGGGGTCGGCTTGGACCTTTTCCGGGATGACCATGAGGAAATGGTCGGCGGCGGCGCCGGCGAGGGAGAGGATGCGCTCGGCCTCGTCGGTCTGATCGGTGGCGCGCAGCTCCTCGGCGTAGTGGCCGAGCAGGTCCTGGACGTCGAGCTCGCCCTCGGCGTCGAGCTCGGAGAGGGTGACCTTGGCCCCCTCCCCCAGCCGGCGCGCGATCGCGTCCCGGTCGAGGTTCCACTCGGGGTTGACCCGCGTGTAGACGCGTCCGCCGGTCATCCCGGCGCAGGCCCAGGGGCCGATGTCGCCGAGCACCACGGCCCGGCCCGAGGTCATGTATTCGAAGGCGAAGCCCTTGGCGTTGGCGCGGTCGACGATGCATCCACGGGAGTCCTCCAGCGGCTCCGCGGGCTCGCCGGCGAGCACCACGTCGGCGCCGGAGAGGCGGATGCAGAAGCGCGAATCGGCCGAGCCCTGCACGAACAGGCGCCCGCGCTGGGCGCCGTAGGCGAAGGACTTGCCGACCGAGCCGTTGACCCGATGCCCCTCGGCGTTGCGGCCCTTGAGGATGGAGACCGTGCCGCCCAGCATCGTCTTGCCCACCCCATCCTGGGCGCCGCCCTCGACCCGGCAGGTCACCCCCCAGGCGTTGAAGGCGCCGAAGCCCTGGCCGGCGACGCTGCCGCCGTTGAAGACCAGCTCCGCGAGCTCGTCGTGCTCTGAGCCCTCGGGGGCGCCCTCGTAGATGCGGGCTCGCGAGATCGCGCCCGAGAGCTCGGCCCCGAGCACACGGTCGTTGGCGTCGACGTCGCGGGGGAACTCGGCCGTGACGCAGCTGCCGTCGAAGACCTTGTCGGCGAGCTTGGCGATCTCGCCCGAGGCCTGCTTGGGCTCCATCCGGATCGGCTTGGCCTGGACCAGGCCGGCCTCGGCCCGGGCCTCGACCAGCTCCTCGGCGACCGGCAGGTCGATCGGCTCCAGGTCGAGGAACTCCTCCAGCGGCGTGATCAACGGCGCCAGATCGATCTTCTCCTGATGTGAGATCTGCTCGAGCAGGTCGTAGCGGCCGACCAGGTCCTGGGCGCGCTCGTAGCCGAGCGAGGCGACCACCTCCTTCACCTCCTCTCCCATCGCCTGGAAGAAGCGGGCGCAGGTCTCGGCGCCGTTCTCGACCGGGGTGAACTTCTTCAAGCCGTGCTCCTGGGCCTGTTCGACCGACTCGATCGAGGTCGCGATTCCGACGTGGCAGGTGTCGAGCTGGCAGCCGCGGCAGATCGTGCAGCCGAGCGAGACCATCGCCAGGGTGCCGAAGGCGACCCGGTTGGCACCCATGCAGTGCAGCTTGACCACGTCGTGGCCGTGGCGGTAGCCGCCGTCGGCCCAGATCTCGACCCGGTTGCGGATCCCGGCCTCCATCAGGGTCCGGTGCACGGCACGGGTGCCGATGTCCGACGGCAGGCCGACATGGCGAAGCGCGTGCTGGCGCGCGGCGCCCGTGCCGCCCTCGAACCCCGACAGGGTGATGATGTCGGCCCCCGCCTTCGCGATCCCGAGCCCGATCGTGCCCACGTTCGGGACCACGGGCACCT
>CAYZPZ010000022.1:11975-15785 GCA_964480205.1 uncultured Conexibacteraceae bacterium | reverse complement strand
TTCGGCTTCAACGGCGGCAGCGGCATCGGCACCGGAGAGAACGGAGTGCTCGCCTTCGCCAATACCCTGCTCGCGCCGGCCGCTTGCCTGTTCGTCTGGATGATGCTCGACGCGCTGCGCGGCAGGCGGGTGACGGCGGTCGGCGCCGGCACCGCGATCATCACCGGCTGCGTGCTGATCACGCCGGGCGGCGGCTTCGTCAGCCCCGCTTGGGCGATGGCGATCGGCGCCCTGGGCGCCCTGCCCTGCTACTACGCGATCGTCTTCCGCACTCGGACGCGAGTGGACGAGACGCTCGATGTGCTGGCGGTGCACGGGATCGCGGGCTTCGTCGGCATCCTGGCGATCGGGTTCGTCGCCCAGGCCGCCTGGAACGGCGTCGATGGCGGCGACGGCGTCTTCTACGGCAACTGGGCGCTGCTCGGCGACCAGGCCCTGGCGGCCGCGGTTACTCCCGTCTACGCCTTCGGCGTGACCTTCGCGCTGCTCAAGCTGATGGGCTGGCTGCTGCCCCTGCGGGGCCCCGAGAGCGACGAGTCGGTGGGCATGGACGTCGTCCACCACGGCGAGGAGGCCTATCCCACCGGGGAGGGCGCGATCCTGGTCTCGCCCGAGGCCGGGATCGAGGAGCCCCGCCCGGTCGCCCAAACCGGCTAATCGCCACGGCGCAGGCTTAGACGGCGGAAGTCTCGGGCGGGCCCTCCGAGGTCCAGCCGCAGGCCGTGCACTCCTTCCCGATCCGGTAGCCGATGATCGACTGCTGGGTCCCCCGGGCCTTCTGCAGCAGGGGAAGGCGCTTGGGCACCAGCGGGCGCCTGCCGCACTCCGGGCACTGATCGGAATGGCGCTCCCAGCGGTTCCCGCAGGCCTGGCAGGAGATGAAGATGCGCCCCTCCGTGCGCCGGGGCTTCAGTCGCTCGCGCTCGCCGCACTCGGGACAGCTGATCTCGATCGGCATCCCCACAGACCTTAAAGGTGGCCGGCGCGGCGACGCCGGGCCTGAACCCGGCGCGCCCGGTCCCACGGCGGCAGGCGAGCCGGTCAGGCGGCCCGGCTGGCGCCGAGCTCGAGCAGCGACCAGAAGTCGTGGTCGCGGGCCGGGATCCGCGGGGGGACGCGGCGGTGCTGGCGGTTCTGGGCCCACTCGAGGTAGCCGCGAAGGCGCTTCGAGATCGAGCGCAGCGTCGCCTCGGTCGGCTCGACCGCGCTGTGCTCCAGGGCCCAGAGCCATGCGTTCGCCTCCGCCTCCAGCCGGGGCGCCGAGCGACCGCGCCCCACCAGGTGGCCGATCTCGTGAAGGGCGATGAAGTAGGAGACCTGGCCGCGGATCTCCGGGATGGAGATCGCCAGCCGGCCGCCGCGCCAGCGGATCGCGCGGCCTCGCGACGAGGAGCCGGTCAGCTCGATCCCATGCTCGGCGCAGAGCCGGCCGATGTGGGAATCCATCAGCTCGATCCCTCTCCGGCTGCTCGACAAGCTCTGCCTGGGCTTGAACACGGCGCAGCAGCGTAGCGGCCGTCCCGGTCGCGCCTACCGCAAGCCCGGCCCCGCCGGCGGGCCAGGGCCGCGGCCATACTTGGGGAGATGGCCGAGGCAGCACACCTGCGCCTGGCGCTCGCTCAGATCGACCCCACCGTTGGGGACATCGAGGGGAACGCCAGGCTTATCGCGGATGGGATCGAGCGCGCCGCCGATGCCGGGGCGCAGCTCGTGGTCCTGCCCGAGCTCTGCCTCTGCGGCTATCCGCCCGAGGACCTGCTGCTGCGCAGCGACTTCCTCGATGCGGTCCGCGACGCCCTGCACAACCTCGCGGGGGGCATCGAGGGGATCGTGGCGCTGGTCGGCTACCCCGAGGCGATCGAGCGACCCGAGCGCGAGCGGGCCAATCCGATCATCGACCCGGTCGTCCCCCCCGCCCACAACTCCCTCGCCGTGCTCGCCGACGGCGAGGTTCGCGCCGTCTACCGGAAGGCGCGACTGCCCAACTACGGCGTCTTCGACGAGCGCCGCTACTTCGAGCCCGGAACGGCGCCCGCGACGATCGAGGTCGACGGGGCGCTGGTCGGGCTGACCGTCTGCGAGGACGTTTGGGTGCCGGGTGCTCCCGCCAGCGACGAGGCGGCTGCGGGCGCCCGCTTGATCGTCAACGCTTCGGCCTCTCCCTACGCCCGCGGCAAGGGCGATGCCCGCGAGGCGATGATCGTCGAGCGGGCGCGCTCGACCGGGGCCGCGTTCGCTCTGTGCAACACCGTCGGGGGCCAGGACGAGCTGGTCTTCGACGGGCGCAGCGTGGTGATTTCCGCTGAGGGTGAGCCTCTGGGACGCGCAGCCGAGTTCGAGGCCGAGCTGCTGATCTGCGATCTGATGGTGCCCGCCGCCCCCGGCGGCGATGGTGCGGCCGGCGTCGGCCCGGTCGCCCGGCTGCGAAGCGGGGCGCACGGGGCGCGCCCCCGTCTGGAGCCCCGGCTCGCCGAGCCCCTCGGGGGCGAGGCGGAGGTCTACGCGGCCCTCAGCCTGGGCCTGCGCGACTACGTCGAGAAGAACCGCTTCGAGGCGGTGGTCCTCGCTCTCTCCGGCGGTATCGACTCGGCCTGCGTGGCACTGCTCGCCGCCGACGCCGTCGGTTCCGACCGTGTCCATTGCGTGGTCATGCCCTCCCCCCACTCCAGCGCGGAGACTCAGCGGGACGCCCGGGCGATCGCCGGCAACCTCGGCGCCGATCTGATCGAGATCCCGATCGCCGAGCCGATGGGCGCCTATGACGAGGCGCTGGCCGACAGCTTCGCGGGAACGGAGCCGGGCATCGCCGAGGAGAACCTGCAGGCTCGGATCAGGGGGAACCTGGTGATGGCGCTCTCCAACAAGTTCGGCTGGCTGGTGCTGACCACCGGCAACAAGTCGGAGATGTCGGTCGGCTACGCCACGCTCTACGGAGACATGGCGGGCGGCTTCGCGGTGATCAAGGACGTCTGGAAGCAGCTGGTCTATCGCTTGGTCCGCTACCGCAACGAGCGCGAGGGCCGCGAGCTCGTCCCGGCCTCGGTATTGGAGCGCGCCCCATCCGCGGAGCTGCGCCCCGATCAGCGCGATCAGGACTCGCTGCCGCCCTACGAGCTGCTGGACACGATCCTGGAGCGTTACGTGGAGGGCGATCAGGGCCGCGAGGCGCTGGTCGCCGACGGCCTTGCCGCCGACGTGGTCGACGAGGTGATCGGCCTGGTCGATCGTGCCGAGTACAAGCGGCGCCAGGCGCCGCCCGGGATCAGGATCTCCACCAAGGCCTTCGGGCGCGACCGACGTGTGCCGATCACCAACCGTTTCAGCGCGCGGCGGCCGCTGCCGCGCTAGCGACCGCGAGGCCGCTGCCGTCGCTACTCCCGCCGCGGCCGGACCGCGATCGTCATCCGGACCAGGGCGCAGAGGCGTCCGGAATCGTCGCTCAGCTCCACGTCCCAGATCCAGGTCGTCGAGCCGCGGTGGCGGGCCACCGCTCTCGCGTTGACGTGGCCGTCGGCGATCGGCCGCAGGAAGGTCCCGTAGTTCGACATCCCGAGCGCGACCATCTCCTGCTCGGCGACCGCGCGGTAGGTCGCGGCCGAACAGAGGCTCTCGGCGAGTGAGGCGTAGACGCCGCCGTGCACGACTCCGTAGGGCTGCAGATGGTGCTCCTGCACCGCGAGGCGGGCGCGAGCGCCATCGGGATCGAGCTCCAGCCACTCGGTCCCGATCAGCTCGGCGAACCCACTCGGCACGCTCTGCGACTGGCTCATCCGCGGCACGATATCCGCGGATGACTAATCCCTGGTCCCG
>CAYZPZ010000022.1:0-11875 GCA_964480205.1 uncultured Conexibacteraceae bacterium | reverse complement strand
CGGCTCATCCGGGTGCGGCGCGATCGGGGATCAGTCATCTAGGCTCTCGCCTCCATGGCGCTCACCGACGAACAGCGCTCCATGCTCCAGCTGCTGCTGAGCGGCCAGACATACGACGACATCGCGTCGCTGCTCGGGATCGGCCGCGACGAGGTGCGCTCGCGCGCCCGCGCCGCCCTCCAAGCGATCGCCGGAGCCGACCCCGACGCTCAGGTGGCGGTCAGCGACTACCTGCTGGGCCAGGCCGACCCAATCGGCCGCGCCGACGCAGTCAGGCACCTGCAGAGCGATCCCGCCGCCAACGCCCTCGCCGCCAGCCTGGTCGCGCAGCTGCGCCTGCTCGCCCCCCAGGCCGAGCTGCCCGAGATTCCGGCCCCGCGCGGTGGGCGCGCCGCGCCCCCGCCTGCGCCCCCCGCGGTTCCCACTCCTCCGACCGCCGCACCCGGTCAGCCGCCGCCCGGTCAGCCTCCCCCCGTCGCCACCCCCGGGCCGCCGACGCCCCCCGGCGCGCCCCAGCCCGGGGCCCGCCGGTCCCTTCCCTCGCGGCTGGCCGACGCGATCCGAGGCATCGGCGCCTCCAGACGTCGCGCCCAGCTCGCCACCGGGATCGGCGCGCTGGGCCTGCTGGTCCTGGTCGGGGTGCTCGCGGTGGCCGGCGTCTTCGGCGGCGGTGACGACGCCGACGATGAGAACGGCTCGCCATCAGATGAGCTCACCGTAGTGGAGCTCGCCCCGCTTCAGCCCGGCAGCGCCGCCAGCGGCCAGGCTGTCTTCGCCCAGACGGGGGATCAGCCCCTGCTGCAGGTCAACCTGACCGGGCTGCAGCAGCCCGGCGAGGGACAGATCTACGTCGTCTGGCTCTACAACTCCGATCAGGTCACGTTCCCGCTGGCGCGCGATCGCGCCAACGAGCAGGGCAACCTGACGGGCGCGGCGGCGATCCCCCAGCAGCTGGTGCCGCTGCTGCCCCAGTTCGGCTGCGTCGACGTCTCGCTCGCCTCCACCAGGCAGACCCAGAACGCTCTGCAGCAGGCCGCCCAGGGCGAGACCCTCCCCCGTCACGTCGGCCGGACCGTGCTGCGCGGCCAAGTGCCGGCCGAGCCCGGCGGGACGGCTCCGTCCGGCGCCGAGTCCAGCTGCGAAGGCACCGTCCCCGAGGAGGCGGCCGGCATCGAGGGAGCCGGCGACGACACCGCCGAGGGCGCCACCGACCCCGGATCCGGCGAGGGCGCGCTAGGGCAATAGCTTGCCGGGGTTCATGATCCCGGCAGGGTCGAGGCGCTCTTTGATCGCCCGCAGGGCGTCGATCCCCACCTCGCCCACCTCGGCCCCCATGTAGGGGGCGTGATCGCGGCCGACCGCGTGATGATGGGTGATCGTGCCCTCGGAGGCGACGATCGCCTCGCAGGCGGCGGTCTTCGCGGCCCGCCACTGCTCGATTTCCTCGCCGTGCCTGGCCCCGGCGAAGAAGGTGAAGTAGAGAGAGGCGCCGTCGGCGTAGGCGTGGGATAGATGGCACATCACGATCGACGCCTGCCCGAGCGCGTCCTTGAGCGCGCCGGTGACCGCCTGGTAGAGCTCGGCCAGCCGGCTCCAGGTGTGGGCCGTCTCCAGCGTCTCGACCAGCACCCCCAGCCCGAGCAGCTCGTCCCGCAGGTAGGGGCCCTGGAAGCGGGAGCGCTCCCATGAGTCGCCGGCGGAAGCGCCCAGGGCCGCCGCTCCTCCCTCCCGCAGCCGCCTGGTGGCGAGCGAGCGTCGCCGGCGCACCGCCTCATGCTCCCCCTCCCAGCCGCAGATGATCAGACAGCCGCCGCGCCGCCTGCGCAGCCCCAGATAGGCGTCGAGGGCGCGCTTCTGCCAGCCCTGGGTCCCCGCCAGGTCGAGGGAGACGCGGGTCTCCTCCTCGTCGGAGAGGCGCAGCACATCGGGCATCTCATCGCGCTGGGCGAGGGTGCGGACGATCTCGACCCCCGCCGCCCAGTCGGACGCCATCCACCCCTCGAACCGGCGGAGCTGCGGCTTCGGGCGCACCCTGCAGGCGACCTCCGTGATCACCCCGAGAATGCCCTCGGATCCCAGCACCAGCTCGCGCAGCGAGGGCCCCGCGGCTGTGTGAGGGATCTGGAGCGTCCTCATCGCCCCGACCGGACTCGTCAACTCGACGGCCGTGACCAGATCGTCGAAGCGTCCGTAGCCGCTGGAGGCCTGTCCGGCCGAGCGGGTAGCCGCGTACCCCCCGATCGTGGCCTGTTCGTAGGACTGCGGAAAGTGCCCGAGGGTGGCGCCCCGCTCGCCCAGGGCCGCCTCCGCATCGGGTCCCCGCAGGCCCGGCCCCAGGCGGGCGGTCATCGCCGTCCGGTCGATCTGCACCGAGTCCAGCCTCGCCAGATCGAGCGAGACGACCGCGGCCCGCTCTCCGCGCAGGGCCTCCAGGCCCCCGACCACGCTCGAGCCGCCACCGAAGGGGACGATCGCGACGTCGGATTCGGCGCAGGCCGCGAGGGCGGCCGCCACCTGGCGGGGGTCCTGGGGCAGCAGGACGGCATCAGGGGCGTTCTCCAGGCGGCCGGTGCGCAGCCGGATCAGGTCGGGGTAGCTTCGCCCGGCGGCCCGCTGGATCCGGTCCTCAGCTCCGGTCAGCATTCCGCCGGGGCCCAGCGCCGCGGCGACGGCGTCGGGCACCGGGCGCGGCTCCGGCAGGGTGACCCGCTCGAGCGCCACCGGCTCGGTGGCATCGGCGGGCCCGACGCCGAGCTCGTCGCGCAGGGCGGCGACCGCCGACGGCGGGAGCTCCGCGCGCCGCTCGGCGTCGCCCCATCCCCACCACTTGAAATGCTTCCGTGCTGCGTCCTCCGTCGTCATCCGGGCGCTCCGGTCGGTTCGCTCGGACCCCCGGTGGCCTCCTCCAGCCCGCTCAGGGCCTCCGAGAGCGTGCGGCCGATCGCCCGGCGCATCATGAAGCCGCCCAGGCGAGAGAGCCCGCGGAGACGCTGCTCGCTGGCCAGGCTCACCTCGGTGCCGCCATCTCTTGGGCGCAGGCGCACCTCGGTGCGGGCGCTGCGCAGGATCCCCGCGAAGGGGGTCCCCTCCAGCAGCTGCTCGAACACGTAGCGCTCCTCGGCCGCGGCGCTGACGCAGCGATAGTCGACGCGGACACCGCGTCCGTCGCGCGTCTCCAGAACCTGGGTCCACTTGCGGCTCGAGGGCGCGCCCGAGCTTACGTTCTCCACGCGCTTCGTTCGCGGCCACCAGCGGGGCAGGTGGTAGGGATCCGAGACGACTGACCAGACCTGGCGCGGCGGGGCGCCGAGCCGCCGCCTGCGAACCACCCGGGGCACTACTCCTCGCCGGTCAGCTTGCGGAGATCGCGGATCAGCAGCAGGTGGGTGAGGTTGCTGCAGGTCGCGGCGAGGGCCTCGAGATTCTCGATCGCCTGCTTGCGCCGGTTGTCGTTGCTGGAGCGCAGGGCGGGCCCCACCACAGCCTCCAGCAGGGCGGCCTCACGGTCGGCCGAGGTCCGGAGCACACGGAGGTTGCGACCCGCGACCCCGAAGCGCGAGAGCTCGCCGCAGGCCTTGACGATCTCGCGGTCGGTGTCGTCGTAGATGCGCTGGCCCTCGACCTTTTGGGGCTTCACGATCCGCCACTCCTCCAGCTCTGCGATCAGCTCGGGGCGCACCCCCGTCTGGTCGACCAGCTCCTCCAGGTTCACCTTCGATCCGCTGGTGGGGTCGACGCTGGCGGCCCGGCGCATCGCGGCGGCGCCGCCCCCCGACTCCCTGCGCTCGCCGCCGGCGGCGAGTTCCTGGCGGATCACCCGCAGAGGCAGGAACTCGTCGCGCTGCATGCGCAGGATCGTCCGCAGCCGGTCCACGTCGGCCTGGCTGTAGAGGCGGTAGCCGCCCGGAGTGCGCCGCGGCGAGAGCAGCTTCTGATCTTCGAGGTAGCGGATCTTGGAGATCGAGATGTCCTCGAACTCCCGGCCCAGGATCTTGGCCACGGCGCCGATCGTCAGCGCTTTGCGGTTGGCGCTGACCGAGCCGGCTGCCTGGGATCGGGTCCGGGCCTCCATCCCTAGCGCTCCAGGTAGCTGAGCTTGTACTTGCCGATCTGGATCTCGTCGCCGTCGACGAGCTGGTGGGATTCGATCCGCCGGCGGTTGACGTAGGTCCCGTTGAGCGAGCCGAGATCGTCGATGTAGAGGCCGTCGCGCCGGCGGACCAGCAGCGCATGGTTGCGTGAGACGGTGACGTCGTCGAGAAAGACGCCGGCGTCCGGGGTCCTTCCGATCGAGATCTTCTCGTCCTCGAGGGTGAAGCTCTCGCCCGCGCGCCCTGCGCCCGAGCGGATCACCAGGGCGGCCCCGTGGCGATCCACCACCTCGTCGATGTCCACGGGCTGCATCTCCCCGGACTCGTCGACGGTGTAGGTCATCGTGGTCGGCTCGTCAGCTCCCTCGGGACGGGACAAGTACGCGCCGCACTTCTGGCAGTAGTTGGCGCCCTCGGCGTTGACGAACCCGCACTCGGGACAGTGGACCGCCACCTCGACCTCCGCTCAGCTCGGCGGCTTGGTGGGAGGCTCGGTGCGCCCGGCGAGGATCTCGCTCAGCCTCTGCACGTCGTCGCCCTTGATCAGCGACTCCGCGTCGGACCGCTCGTCGCGCAGGCGATTCATCGAGCTGATGTTCGGCGTCGTGCCTTCCTCCATCGGCGCCGATCATAGCTAGGCGAGCGCACTCTCAACCGCAGCTTGAGAGTGGTGTTGCAGGGCCGGTTGGCGCGGCCCGGCCGGTCGCGGCTTCAGATCCCGGCCAGGCGTCGCAGGCCCGCCCGCGCATAGGCGATCGTGGAGAGGACCCCTAGGGTCACCCCCAGGTAGAGCAGGAGGCTCCAGGCGACGCTCTCGCTCACCATCGCGAAGAAGATCGCCGCCATCACCGGCCAAACGCCGATCCTGCCCAACCAGTTGATCTGCAGCTCCTCGCCGCGGCGCAGCGCGACCTGGGCCATGGCCAGGGTGACCAGCTCGCGAGCCGCGAGCACGGCGAGTGCCCAGCGGGGCAGCAGCTCGAAGTTCCAGCAGACCACGGCGCCCGCGAGCACCGTCAGCCGGTCCACGACCGGGTCGAGCAGCGCGCCCATGCGGCTGTACTGGCCGGTAGCGCGCGCCACGAAGCCGTCCACGTAGTCGCCGGCCGCGATCAGCCAGTAGATCGCGGCGGCGAGCGCGTCGCGGCCGTCGCCCGAGGAGAATGCCAGGACCAGGAAGACGGGGATCGCCGCCAGCCGGATGTAGCCGACCAGGTTGGGGATCGTCCAGGGGCGCAGCGGCTGGCCCGGGCGGGTGGCGCGCGGGGAAGGACCGGAGCGATCCAGCCCGAAGCGGCGCCTGAAGCTCGCCCGGCGTCCCCGGCGAGCCCGCCCGCCGATCCTCACTCCAGCTCCGCGAGCATCTCGGCGACCTCCGCCGCGGCGGCTTCGGCGTTGACGCGCCGGTCCTCGCTGGTGCTGCGCACCTGCGTTTCGACCTGGCCTTCGGCGAGCGTCCTGCGACCCACCACCACGCGGAGCGGCAGGCCGAGCAGCTCGGCGTCGGTCAGCTTCTCCCCCGGCCCCGCCGCCTCGCGGTCGTCGTAGAGGACATCTAGCCCTCGGGCCAGCAGCTCCTCGTAGATTCGGTCGGCCGCCTCGCGCTCGGGATCACCGGGCTTACCCAGCGCCACCAGCTGCAGCTCCCAGGGCGCCAGCGCGCGCGGCCAGACGATCCCCTTCTCGTCGGCGCGCTGTTCGATCGCGGCGGCAACGATCCGTGCCGGTCCGATCCCGTAGCTGCCCATCACGATCGGGTGCTCGGAGCCGGACTCGTCCAGGTAGGTGGCCCCGAGCGGCTCGGAGTAGCGAGTGCCGAGCTTGAAGATGTTGCCGACCTCGATCGCGGGCACGACCTCGATCGGGTCGCCGCTCGGGGAGAGATCGCCGGGCTCCACCGAGCGGATGTCGGCCTCGGTGAAGTCGAAGTCGCGACCGGGTCGCGCGCCGCGCAGGTGGGCGTCGGCCTCGTTCGCCCCGCAGACGAACGAATCGCCCTGGATCGCAGCGTCCTTGATCACCGGGACGTCCGCGCCGACCGGGCCGACGAAGCCGGCCGGCCCGAGCCGCTCGGCGATCTCGTCGGGGTGCGCGGGCCGGAAGGGCCTGCCGAGGTGGTTCCGCAGCTTGGTCTCGTTGAGGCGGTGGTCGCCGCGGACGAGGACCAGCACGAAGTCGCCATCCCCCTCCACCACCACCACCGGCAGGGCCTTCAGCAGGGCCCCCGCCGGCACCCCGAGGGCGCCGGAGACCTCCTCCACCGTGGTCAGCCCCGGCGTCTGGATCCGATCGAGCTGCTCGAGCGGCTTGGGCAGCTCGACCGGCTGCGCCTCGGCCGAGGCGATCTCGACGTTGGCGGCGTAGCCCGGGGCGAGTGCGATCTCGTTCTCACCGGCCGCGCAGGGCGCCATGTACTCATGCGCGCCGGTCCCCCCCATCATGCCGACGTCGGAGGCGACCCGGTGCCAGTCGAGGCCGCAGCGGTCGAAGATGCGGTCGTAGGCCTGGATGTGCAGCTCGTAGCTGCGCTCCAGCCCCGCCTCGTCGCGATCGAAGCTGTAGGCGTCCTTCATCACGAACTCGCGGGTCCGCAGCACGCCCGCGCGCGGCCGCGGCTCGTCGCGCTCCTTGGTCTGCAGCTGGTAGAGGATCTGCGGCAGCTCGCGGTAGGAGCGAACCTCGCGCCCGACGTGGAAGGTGAGCGGCTCCTCGTGGGTCATCCCCAGCACCAGCTCGGAGCCCTTCCGGTCGGAGAGCTTGAACAGCTCGTCGATCTCGTATCGCCCGGTCCGCTTCCAGATCTCCGCCGGCTGCATCACCGGCATCGACAGCTCCTGCGCTCCGATCGCGTCCATCTCGGAGCGGATGATCGCCTCGACTCGGCGGTGCGCCCGCCAGCCGGCGGGCAGATAGGTCCACAGCCCCGCCCCGAGCTGGCGGATCAGCCCCGCTCGCACCATCAGCTTGTGCGAGATCGACTCCGCCTCGGCGGGCGCCTCCTTCAGCGTCGGCAGGAAGAGCTCGGTGCGGCGGGCCATGGCGCGCGAGCGTACCGGGAGCCGCGGCCTTGCGGGCCTGCGCTAATCGCCGGGATACGCGCCGCGAACCACGACCGAGACGGCGACCTGATCCTGCCTTTCAGCGGGAATCAGCTCGCGCATCAGCCGGATCACGTCGTCAGTGAACAGCGGATACAGCGCGCAGTCCTCGACCCCCAGCGCCTCGCGGTGCAGGACCTCCAGGCCCCGGAACCCCGCCCGCTCCAGCTTGTGGAGGAAGTCCTCCTCCTTCAGGGCGCCGGACACGCATCCCGCCCAGGCAGCCGGTTGGGTGAGGATCTCGGGCGGGAGCGCCTCCTGCTCCACGGTCAGATCGGACACGCAGAGCCGTCCGCCCGGCCGCAGGACGCGGGCGCACTCGGCCATCACCCGGGCCTTCCTCGGCGAGAGGTTGATCACGCCGTTTGAGATGACGAGATCGATGCTCTCGTCCGGCAGCGCGATCGCCTCCATCTCCGACTCCAGTGTCTCGACGTTCTGGAGGCCGCTCTCGCGCACGCTGGCCGCGGTCCGCTCGAGCATCTCGGGGAGGAAATCGAGGGCCACCACCCTGCCCGCCGGACCTGCACGCAGCGCTGCCAGGATCGTGTCGATGCCGCCTCCGCAGCCGACGTCGAGGATCTCCTCGCCGGGCTCGATCTCCGCGAAGCGCAGGTGGTTCGCGACCCCCAGCGACCGCTCGACCGCGGCCTGGGGCACCTGGTCGAGCTCCCGGGGTTCGTAAAGCTTCTCCGCCACCGCCTCGGTGGTCCGGTCGATGCCGCGGTAGGCCTCGCGGACGACGGCCTTGACCTCCTCCGAGCGCATCAGATCCCGGCTCATCCTCGCTCCAGCTCCTCCAGGGTCTGGTCGAAGCGCGCCATCACGTCCGGAGGGATCTGATCGCGGCCCCGGTCGACCAGGAAGGCCCGCATCTCCCGGGCGAACTCGAGCTCGGCGCAACAGCGCCGGCAGCGGCCCAGATGCTCCTCCAGCTGCTGGCGGTCAGCCTCGCCGACCGTGCCGTCGAGGTACTCCCAAAGCTGCCTCACAGCCTCCGAGCAGCGAATCATGACGGCACCCCCTCGAGCAGACCGGAGCTCTCCGCGTAGTCCCAGATCTCACGCTCGAACGCCTTGCGGCCGCGATGCAGACGGGCGAGGACCGTTCCCAGCGGGGCGTCGAGCATACGGGCGACTTCCTTGGCCTCAAAGCCGAACATGTAGACCAGCACCAGCGGGATCCGATAGTGGTCGGGAAGCCTCAACAGGACCTCCTTGACGTCGTCGTTGCCGAACTTGCCGAGGAAGTCGATGTGGAGCGAGTCCGAGTACGGGAAGGGATCCTCCAGCGCAATCTTGCGGTAGAGGGAGAAGTCCCCCTCGTCGGTGAACTCGACCTGTCGGGGGCGTCTGCCCCTGCGCCGCCCCCGATCGTGGCAGCAGTTGACCAGGATGCGGGCGATCCACGCCGGCCCCGCCTCGGGGTCGTCGAGCTGGTCGAAGCGCTCGAACCCCCTGAGCAGGCAATCCTGGACGGCGTCCTCGGCCTCGTCGCCGACCAGACGCCTGGCGATCGCGTACAGGCGCGGTAGCTCTTCCCGCGCGAATCGCTCGAAGCTCTTCCTCTGGTCGTCATTCGATCGTCCCACGGTGTGCTCTGGCAGAGAAACCGCTGCCGGAGCCATTCCAATCACCTCCACTGGTTGTGACGCCCTGGCGAGCTCATTTATTGCATTTCGTCGAAATGCAATCGGGGGGCGGAAGCGAACGTCGTCCCAGGTAGAGCGACCGAAGGGGCATCTACCAAACCCGCTTCCCGGTCGAGACCGACAACTAACAGGAGTCACGATGACTACGGCTATAGAGCAAACCTACGGAGTGGGCGACCGGGTGGCGGACTTTGAGCTGCCGGACCTCGCCGGCGAGCCACGCCAGCTGAGCGAGCTTGCCGGCGAGTGGACCCTGCTCGTCTTCACCACCACCTGGTGCCCGTACTGCACCGCTGAGGCACCGTTCCTGGAGGCCGAGGTGGTCGACCCCTTCCGCGACCGGGGACTGAACGCGGCCGTGGTCGACGTCAAGGAGCCGCCGGAGGTTGCGCGCCAGCTTCCCGATCGGTTCGGGTGGACGATCCCGTTCCTGATCGATCAGGCCGGGGATGTCTCGGAGCGCTTTGCGCCCAAGAAGGAGGGCCTGCCGCCCGAGGTGGCCGTGATCAACGCGCACTTCATCCTGGACTCGGAGCTCGAGGTCCGCTTCGCGGAGTACCTGAACATGGAGCGGTTCGACGTCCACGCCACCAGCGTCGCGAGGGCGATCGACGAGATCACGGGGGGTGGTGCCGGTGAGTGAGCCGGGAACCATCTCGATCGAGGCGGCGGCTCGCAGGAAGGGTCACAGCGCGGAGGTCACTCTCACCGCAGAGATCCCACAGGGCACCCATATCGAGCCTCACGTGCCGAGCGAGCCGTCCCTGATTCCCACCGTGGTCGAGGTTCAAGAGGGCCTCGAGGAAACCGCAGTCGACTACCCCGACCCCGAGTACAAGGACCTGGGAGCGCAGGACGTGGTCCTCACCGTGTACGAGGGCACGACCCAGTTTGCCGTCCGCGGCCGGGTTCCGCCCGACGCCGAGGTCGTCAGGGGCCGGGTCCGCTACCAGCCGTGTGTCGGTGGCGCCTGTCTGCCGCCCCGCATCTCGAGCTGGGAGGCCGATCTCGACAACGAAACGAAGGGAGACTGAACATGGAGAGCACAACCGTTCGAGCACCGTCATTCGCTTCCGGCGAGCGGCCGGACTCGCTCAAGGCCGGAGTGGGGCTGATGGCCCTGGGCGCCGTCGCCTTCGGCGTCTACGCGGTCATCTTCTTCATCCGCAACTTCACGGACGCCTTCCTCGAGCTCGGCATCGGCGAGGGGCAGGTGGACGTGAGCAGGGACCAGATCGAAGCGTTCAGCCAGGACCTGCAGCATTACGTCAGCCACCTGCACATCGCGGTCTCGGGCTTCATCCTGGCGACCGCGATCGCGGTCCTGTTCCTGACCCTGTTCGGAGTCTGGCGCGGCCATCTGTGGGCCTGGGTCGGCGCAGTAATCACCCCCGTGGTCGGCCTCGCGGTGGCGATCCCCGCGCACTTCCCCTATGGGTTCGACACGCTCGGACACCTGGGGCTGATCTGGCTCGCCACTGCGGTGTTCGTGATCGGGGCCCTGATCGCGCTCAGGCCGCTGCTGGAGGCACGCAGAGGCGCTGAGCCGTAAGCGCCCACCGCGCGCTCTCGGCCCGATGCCCGGCGCGGCTCGGGCCGGGACGCAGCGGCAGCCCGCTCGCCCTAGGTGCGGGTGAAGCGGCGCCCCGCAGTCGGCGAGGCCTCCTCGTCGAGCGAGACGCGCCGGCTGACCGGCTGCAGGAAGGGCTCCGGTGCCTCGCCGTTCGCCTCCGCGGCGGCGGCCTCCATCTGGGCGATCCGCTCGGGCGTGAGCTCGCCGGCGTTCTCCTCCTCGATCTTGGCCAGCCAGTCGGCACCCTCGCGCGCCTTGTCCGCCTCGACCTCGACCGAGCCGCGGTCCAGCGACTTGTCGATCTCGGCGAACAGGGCGTCCACGAGCTCGCCCTGCTTCACCTTTCGCAGCGGCTTGCCGTGGGCGAAGATCAGCCCCTCGTCCTTGGCGCCGGTGATGCCGAAGTCCGCGTGCGAGGCCTCGCCGATCCCGTTCACCGCACAGCCCAGCACCGCGACCTCGATCGGCTCGGTGTAGCTCTCCAAGCGCTGCTCGATCTCTGCGACCACCGTGTCCATGTCGAACTGCAGCCGCCCGCAGGTGGGGCAGGCGATCAGCACGGGACCGCGCTCGCGCAGCTGCAGCGCCTTGAGGATCTCCCAGGCGACCTTGACCTCCTCCTCGGCGTGGAAGGTGGAGAGGCTGATCCGGATCGTGTCGCCGACGCCGTCCGCGAGCAGGGTGCCGAGCCCGACGGAGGACTTGAGCGAGCCCGACCACTTGGTGCCGGCCTCGGTGATGCCGAGATGGATCGGATACGGGATCTTCTCGGCCAGCAGGCGGTTGGAGGCGATGGTGTTGGGGACGTTGGTCGACTTGATGGAGACCTTGAAGTTCTCGAAGTCCAGCCGCTCCATCAACTCCACGAACTCGACCGCGGCCTGAACCAGCGCCTCGACCGGGTTCTCCCCCTCCAGGTCGTGGAGATGTTTGGGGAGCGAGCCCGAGTTGACGCCGATCCGCATCGGCACGTTCCTGGCGGTGGCCAGCTCGGCGACCTCCGCGACCTTCTCCGGCCCCCCGATGTTGCCCGGGTTGAGGCGGATGCAGTGCGCACCGGCTTCGATCGCCTTCAGCGCAAGGGTGTGGTTGAAGTGGATATCGGCGATCACCGGGATCGGAGAGTCCTTGACGATCGTCCTCAGGGCCTCGACGTCCTTGTCCCGGGGCACGGCGACGCGGACCAGGTCGGCCCCCGCGTCGGCGACCGTGCGGATCTGGTCCATGGTCGCGGTGAGGTTGGCCGTCTCGGTCTTGCACATCGTCTGCACGGCGACGGGGGCACCACCCCCGATCGGAACGCCGCCGACGAAGATCTGGCGCTTCGATGGCATCGGATAGAAGGGTACCCGCGCCCCGGCGCAGTGTTTCGCGGCGGAGGCGGGAATCCTGCGCATGCCTGCCTCCGCGGTGCGAAAGAAGTAACCTCGTGCGCTCTGGGGATCTCGACTCAAGGGGAGAA
>CAYZPZ010000021.1:2444-15800 GCA_964480205.1 uncultured Conexibacteraceae bacterium | reverse complement strand
CGACCGGCGGTTCGGCGTCGAGATCGACCCCGAGACCGAGGTCATCCCGGCGATCGGGGCGAAGGAGTGCATCTACAACCTCTGCTTCGCCTTCCTCGACCCCGGCGACGTCGCGCTGGCCTCGGATCCCGGCTACCCCGTCTACACCGGTGGGCCCGCGCTGGCCGGCGCCGAGGCCCATCTGCTGCCGCTCGTCCCCGAGCGCGGTTTCATTCCCGACCTGGATGCGATCCCAGCCGACAAGCTCGATCGGGCGCGGCTGCTCTTCATCAACTATCCGAACAACCCGACCGGCGCGGTGGTCCCGGACGGGTTCTTCGAGAGCGTGGTCGAGCTGGCACGACGGCACGAGATCCTGGTGGTCCACGACAACGCCTACTCGGAGACCACCTTCGACGGCTACGTCGCGCCCAGCTTCCTCGCCACCCCCGGGGCCAAGGAGGTCGGAGTCGAGGTCTTCTCGCTGTCGAAGGGCTACAACATGACGGGATGGCGCTGCGCCGCGATCCTGGGCAACGCCGCGGCGATCAAGTCCTACTGGCGGCTGAAGACGAACGTGGATTCCGGGCTGTATGAGGCCGTGCAGCTGGCGGGCGCGGCCGCCCTGCGCGGCCCCCGCTCGGAGGTCGAGGAGATGTCGGCGATCTACCAGCGGCGCCGCGACCTGGTCATCGACGCCCTGGGAGCGATCGGAGTCGAGGTCTCCCCGCCGAAGGGAACGATCTACGTCTGGGCCCCGGTGCCCGAGGGCCACAGCTCGGCCTCGTTCGCCGAGCTCGTGCTGGAGGAGGCGGCCGTGGTGATCTCGCCGGGCTCAATGTACGGCCCCAGCGGCGAGGGTTTCTTCCGCATCTCCCTCACTACCCCGGACGTGCAGCTGACCGAGGCGGTCTCCCGCCTGCGCGCACACCTGAGCCCCTAGCCCCTGGACGCCGGCCGTTTCGGGGTCGGCTCCTAAGATCTGAGTCGTGGCACCCGACCAGCACGGCAAGCGGCCGAGCGGTCATTCGACCGCGGGCGTGGTCAATCCTCGCGCCCGCCAGCGCGCCCTGGCCGTCGGCGTGATCACCGACGGTGACGGTGGCTCAGAGCCCCTTGCCGAGCTGAAGGAGCTGCTTCGCACCGGCGGCGTCGCCACCGCCGGGGAGCTGGTGCAGCGGCGCGATCGTCCCGATCCCGACCGTTACCTGGGTCGCGGCAAGATCGCCGCGCTGAAGCGCCAGATCAAGGCGGCCAAGGCCAATCTGGTGGCCACCGACGACGAGCTGGCGCCGCGTCAGGAGCGCAACCTTGAGCAGGAACTGGGGGTGCCGGTGATCGATCGAACCGCGGTGATCCTCGACATCTTCGCCGACCACGCCCACACAGCCGAGGGAAAGCTGCAGGTGGAGCTCGCCCAGCTCGAGTACAACCTGGCGCGCCTGCGGGGGCTGTGGACGCATCTCGAGCGCCTGGCCGGGGGGATCGGCTCGAGCGGGGGCGGTGCCGCGACCAGGGGCCCCGGCGAGGCGCAGATCGAGATCGACCGCCGGCTGGCCCGCGACCGGATCGCCGCCCTGCGCCGGCGCCTGCAGCGAGCCGAGCGCAACCGAGCCACGATGCGGGCGCGGCGCGAGCGCGCGGCGTTGCCCGTGGTGGCGCTGGCCGGGTACACCAATGCCGGCAAGTCAACTCTGCTCAACACGCTGACCGGGGCCGAGGCGGGTGTCGGAGAGCGCCTCTTCCACACCCTCGATCCGACCACCCGAGCCTTCGAGCACGAGGGCAAGCGCTACCTGCTCACAGACACGGTCGGCTTCATCCGCAAGCTTCCGCATCAGGTAGTCGAGGCGTTCAAGGCGACCCTGGAGGAGACGGCGCTCGCCGACCTGATCGTCCACGTCGTTGACGGGTCCGAGTCGCCCGAGCGCCGCGGTGCCTCGATTGCGGCGGCGAACGAGGTGCTCGAGGAGATCGGGGCGGGGGAGAAGCCGCGGCTGCTGGCGATGAACAAGGTCGATCTGATCGACCATGCGGAGCGGCGTGAGCTGGCGCTTCGCCACCCTGAGGCGATCCTGATCTCGGCCCGCAGCACCGCCGGGCTGGATGAGCTGCGGCGGGAGATCGCCGACGCGATCTCCCAGTGGCTCATCAAAATCGAGTTGCTCGTACCCTTTGAGAGTGGTCAGAGACTTAGCGAGCTTCACGAAGTCGCTGGTGATCTCGAGCGCGAGGATCGCCCAGAGGGGGTTTTCGTACGCGCTCGAGTCCCTCCCGCCCTCGCGGAGAGGTACGCGGACCTCGCCGTCGACGGACGGCGATCCGCTGGCCGAGGAGCGGGCTAGCGCCTCCGAGGCCGGCGCGGGGGACGGCTCCGGCAATGGGGCCTGGGACCCGCTGTCCGCGGTCATGGCCGATGCCGACTCCGAGGTGGCCCTGGCCACCGACGCCTCGACCGAGCACGAGCGCTGGCCGCTGGGCGAGGAGGGGGTAGGCGAAGCGGCGGTTGCAATGCCGTCTCCGCCGCGCTCTAGGCTTGGCCCTGCGGTGGAGGAGCTTCGGTTCATAAGGCTGAGCGATAGGGCAACCCTGCCCACGCGCGCCAACGAGGGCGATGCGGGCCTCGACCTGTACGCGGCCGAGGGCGCACGCATCGCGCCCGGGGGCCGGGTCGGCGTCGGCACCGGCCTCGCGGTGGCGATCCCCGCCGGCCTCGCCGGCCTGGTGATGCCCCGGTCCGGGTTGGCCCTGAAGCAGGGCGTGACCCTGGCAAACTCGCCGGGCCTGATCGATCCCGGCTACCGCGGCGAGGTGCGGGTCCTGCTGCTCAACACCGATCGCACCTCCGAGTTCCGCGTGGCGCCCGGCGACCGCATTGCCCAGCTGCTGCTGGTGCCGATCGCGACCGCGAGCCCGCTGGAGGCCGACGAGCTCGACTCCACGGTGCGCGGCTCGGGCGGGCTCGGGTCCAGCGGCCTCTAGGCCGCGCGTCCCCGCCGCTCCTCCCGATACATCCGGAGCGCATACTCCCCCGCGGGGTGGGCGCGAAGCTCGCGCATCGCGTTCGCGACCGGCTCGCTCAACTCCTCGAGGGCGGGGTAGCGGGTGGGGTGGCCCTCGTGCGGCATCAGGGCCGGGGCCGCCATCGCCGTGAAGGAAAGGTCCGCGACGGTGATGCGCGGGCCCACCAGGTGCGGCTGGGCCTCGAGCCGGGCGGCGACCTCGTCGAAGATCGCGCGGATCCGGGGCGGCAGCGTCTGGACGCTGTCGCGTTTGACTCCGGTCCCCCGCCTCACCAGGGGCTTCATCGTTCGCAGCAGCCACGGCTGGATGCGCGCGGCGCGCTCGGAGATTCCCTGCGACCAGAGGCGGTTGGCGAGCGGCAGGTCCTCGATCAGCGAGGCCCAGAAGAGCGGTCGGGTGAGGGTGCCGAGCTCTTCGCCGAAGCGCCACACCAGGCCTCGCACCTCTTCGCCGTCGGCTCCGTCCGGGAACAGGGCCCCTGAGGAGGCCGAGTGCCGGTCGGCCCATTCGGCGATCTCCGCCGATTCGCCGATCACCTCCTCGGGGGTGATCAGGACCGGGGTCGTGCCCTTGCCGCCCGCGCGCCGCGACGCGAACGCGTGCTGGACGAGCGCCTTTCGCTCCTCGCGGTAGCGGATGCCCGAGCGATCCAGGGCCCAGCGCGCGAAGTCGTTGTAGGGGCTGAGCGCCAGAGTGATCAGCCGGGGCTCGGCGGCGAGCGCGCCGGATGGGACCTCGGAGCGCTCATGCTCTGCCATGTCGGCCGCGCCTAGCTCGCCGCGGGCGGAGGCGTCTGGCTGAAGGAGACCTCGGGCACCTCGCGATCCGAGGGCTCGGAGATCTCGAAGAAGTCCCGGGCGGTGAAGCCGCCCTGGTTGGCGACGATCGACATCGGGAACTGCTGGATCTTGGTGTTGTAGCTCTGCACGTTGGAGTTGTAGATCCGGCGCGAGGCCTGGATCTCGTCCTCCAGCTGGGAGAGCTGGTTCTGGAGCTGCTGGAAGTTCTCGGTGGCGCGCAGGTCCGGGTACTGCTCGGCGACGACGCGGAGCTGTCCCAGGGCGGCGCTCAGCGCGGACTCGGCCTGGGCGGTCTCCTGAACCCCCTCGGCGGCCACCGCCTGGCTGCGCGCCTTGGTCACGTTCTCGAAGGTGGCCCGCTCGTGTGTGGCGTAGCCCTGGACCGACTCGACCAGGTTGGGCACCAGGTCGTGGCGGCGCTTCAGCTGCACGTCGATCCCGCTCCAGGACTCCTCGACGCGGTTGCGCGAGGCGATGATGCTGTTGCGCATCAGGATGTAGATCACCCCGACGAGGACGACCAGGGCGACCAGGATCAGGACGATCGTCACCTTGCGATCCTATCCCAGAGGCCAGGGGCGAGAGGCCAACCGGCTCAGCCCCGGGCGGCGGCCGCGCGTGCGGCCTCGTGGGCGGCGCGCTCGAAGGCGTCGTCGAGGGGGCCCAGCTCGGGGCGGGAGCCGGTACGCCGCTCCAGCGCGGTGGCGATCAGGCGATCGGCGAGATGGGCGTTCTTGGGCAGCAGGGGGCCGTGCAGGTAGGTGCCGATCGCATTCAGGCGCCGGACGCCTTCGTGGCCGTCCCGGCCGTTGTTGCCGTGGCCGTGGACGACGCGGCCAAGGGGAGTGGCCTCGGGGCCGAGCTGGGTGCGGCCGCCGTGATTCTCGAAGCCGGCGAGGAGCTCGGGGCCATCGCCGAGGTCGACCTCGATCGAGACGTTGCCGATGAGTCTCGGTCCCGGATCGCGGACGGTCTCCAGATCGGCGATCCCCAGGCCGGGGATGGCCGTCTCGCCGAGCTGGTAGCGGTGGCCGAGCAGCTGGTAGCCGCCGCAGACGGCGAGCAGCGCGGCGCCGTCGTCCACCGCGGCGGCGATCACGTCGCGCTTGCTGCGCAGCATGTCCTCGGCGACCAGCACCTGGTCGCGGTCCTGGCCGCCGCCGATGTAGAGGAGGTCATGGGCCGCGGGATCAAAGCCCTCGCCGGGGCCGGAGGCCGCATAGCTGAAGCGGATCCCACGCCACTCGCAGCGGCGCTGCAGGAAGAGGATGTTGCCGCGGTCGGCGTAGATGTTCATCTGCTCGGGGTAGAGGGCGAGCAGGCGTAGCTCGCGTGCGCTCACGGGGCCTCCAGGATCACGGCGATCGAGTCCGCCTCGTCCCGGCCGGCGGCGAGCGGGCGGCGCTCGATCGCTCGCAGTCCGGCCTCGGCGGCCTCGGCCTCCAGCGCCTCGGGCGGCAGGCGGTGCAGGAGCTCGTCGTGGACGGCCCGCTCGAGCTCGCCGTCACGATCGACCCGGTTCCGCAGGCGGCGCACCCGGATCGCCGCCTCGTCGATCTGGACCCAGAGCGGCTCGCTCGAGTACACCCAGCCCTCGAAGTCGCGCATCTCCGGGATCGGATCAGGCTCGCTTTGCCGGTCGAGCAGTGAGGCCTCGTCGACCACGGTAGCCCCGAGGCGCCCGCCGGCAGGGAGGGCCTGCGCCAGCGCGCCGAGCAGCGCGCGCCTTGCGCCCGGCTCGAGCTGCTGGATCACGTGCAACGGGGCGATCGCGGCGCCGATCGGCTCGGGCAGCTCGACGTCGAACCGCTCAAGGTCGGCTCGAAGGACGCTGATCGACAGATCGCCCTCCCCGGCACGACCCTCCAGCTCGGCGGCCAGCTCGGCGCTGCGCTCGACCGCCACCACCCGGTGCCCCCGCTCGGCCAGGTGGACGGCGACGCGGCCGGCGCCTGCGCCGAGCTCCAGCACGGCGCGACCTCCGGAAACGGCCGGGGATCCGGCCTCCGCCAGCTCCTCCCAAAGGGTCAGATCGGCGGCATACGAACCGAACTCGAGGTGCTGCCAGACCGGGTCAGCGGCCATGGTGCGGCTGCGGGCTCCCCGAGGCGCACTCACTGCCAGTACTCCTCGGCCAGACCGCGGTGGGAGAGCAGCGTGTGGAGCTCGAGCAGGGCGGTGTAGGTGGGCAGCGCGAAAAGACGCTGCGGCGCGGAGCCGACGGCGGCGTCGAGGGAGGCCGCAATCGGATCGTCGATCTCGATTGCGTCCTGGCTCCAGCCGGCGTACTTCAGCCGCAGGGCCATCTCGGCGGCCCGGGTCCCAGCGCAGACCACGCGCCGGACGCGGCCGGTCAACAGCTCGAAGTCGGCGTCCCAGATCCATGAAACGTCGCGGCCGTCGGCGATCCGGTCGTTCAGCGCGATCCACAGATCGAGCCCGTCGCCGGAGTCCTCCAGGCTGAGCGTGCGGAGCACCTCGTTCGCGCCGGCCGGATTCTTGATCAGGAGGATCGAGACCGGTTTGCCCTCGACCTCGACCGTCTCGACCCGCCCGAAGACCGCCTTCATCCCCTCCAAGCCGCCGCGGATCAGCTCGAGCGAGATCCCGGAGCGCAGGCCGGCCGTGATTGCCGCCAGCGCGTTGTAGACGTTGTAGAGGCCGGGCAGCGGCAGCTCCAGCTCGAGCTCGCCCGCCGGAGTCCGCACCGCGGCCCGGGATCCGGACATCCCGCGCAGCTCGATCGCCGTCGCGACGACGTCGGGCGCCGGCCGGTCGGCCTCGCAGTTCGGACAGCTGTAGTGACCGAGGTGTCCGACGAAGGCGCGCTCGTAGGCATACGGCGCCCCGCAGCGCCGGCAGTGCTTGGCGTCGTGGGCGTGCTGAAGCTCGGGCAGGGCCTGGGAGGCGTCCTCGATCCCGAAGTAGGTGACGCCGGGGCGCCGCCGCAGCTCGCGGTCGCGGCCCAGGTCCGCGATCAGGGGATCGTCCGCGTTCAGTGCCAGCTGACAGCCTTCCGCGGCGCCGTCGATGGCACCTTCGGCGCCGGGGAGGGGGGTGCCCGCCAGCTGGTCGACCAGCGCCGCCCACTCGTCGGCGAGTCGCTCCAGCTCCCCGTAGCGGTCGAGCTGGTCGCGGAAGAGATTCCCCAGCACCAGCAGCCGGGGGCGGAGCTGCGGGGCCACCCGTGGGAGCCAGGCCTCGTCGAGCTCGAACAGTCCCTCGGCACCGCTCTGCTCGACGAGCGCGGTCGCCACCCCCCAGTGCATGTTCGATCCGGCGCGGTTGTGGACGGGCTCGCGTCCGGCCGTCCGCAGGATGCCGGCGATCATCCCGGCCGTGGTGGTCTTGCCGTTGGTGGAGCTGACCACGATCGAGCCGTTGGTGAGCGCGGGGGAGAGGCGGGCGATCGCGTCGGGAGACATTCGGACCAGGAGGCGGCCGGGCAGGGTGGTCCCGCCGCCGCGGCCGCTGAGCCGGCTGAGGCGCCCGGCGGCGCGGGCCAGGGCCAGCTTGGCGGCGAACAGCGGCCCTCGCCGCGGCGGCGCCGCGTCGACGGCCCTCACATCAACGGCCCGCATCAACGTCGGCCACAAACACCGCCGACGAACGGACGCCGCCGAATCATCGGGCGGGACCGGCGGCGGGAGCGATCACCCGCAGGGCTCCGCGCAGCACGCGCAGAGTCGCGGGCATGTCGGAAAGATGCTCGCCGTCGGCGTAGATCTCGAACCGCCGGTCGGCCGTGACCTCGACGGTGGACGCCCGCCGCACGGTCACTTCGTCGGCGTCGACGTGGGTTCCCTTGAACACCTTGGGCAGGTTAGCCAGGAAGCGAAGCTTGCCCGAGTGCCCGCTCATCACCACGTCGAAGCGTCCGTCGTCGAGCTCGGCGTCGGGTGCGATGAACATGCCGCCCCCGAAGGCCTTGTTGTTGGCGACCGCGACCGCGTAGCCGCGGACCGCCAGCCTCACCTCGCCATCGAGGGTGACCTCGAAGGTGGCGGGCTTCCAGCTCGCAAGCGCGCGGAGGGCGGCGTAGGCGTAGACGGGAGCTCCCCGGATCAGCCTGGTCTGGTTGGCGATCCGGTTGCTGACCGAGTCGTAGCCCATCGAGGCGATGCCGAGAAAGCGCCTGCCGTTCACCTCGCCGACGTCGATCGCGCGCTCCCCGCCCTCGGCGAGGATCCCCACCGCCTGCTCGAGCTCGCTGGGGATTCCCAGTACGCGCGCCAGGTCGTTGCCCCGCCCGCCGGGGAGGATTCCCATCACCGCGCCGTGCCCGGCCAGGGCGCCGCCGGCGCGTCCGATCAGCCCGTCGCCGCTCATCACCACGGGCAGCTCGCCCGCCTCGTGCGCGGCCAGGGCCTGCCCGGCCCCGTGGTCGAGGTCTTCGCTCACCACCGTGCGGAACCGCAGCCGGCGCTCGCGCATCGCCGCCTCGGCTCGGGAGAGCAGGCGCCTTCCGCGGCCGCCCCCCGAGGAGGGGTTGACGATCAGCGTGTGGACCGTGTCACCCACCGGCGGCGCAGACTAGCCCGAGCCATCGCCCAGGCGCGCAACCAGGAAGGTTCCCCTCCCCGCCGGGCCGACCGCAACCGCCTGCATCCCGACCCGGCGAAAGCCGCGCCGCAGGACCCGCTCCGGCGTGTAGAAGGGCGTCGCCGCGCCCCAGCTCGCCGCGATCGCCGCGTGCCCGCCGGGGCGCAGCACGCGTGCGATCTCCCCGAAGAAGGGCGGCACGTTGAGCTGCGCGACCAGATCGAAGGAGGCGTCCTCGTAGGGCAGCGCCGCGGCGTCGGCGACCCGGAACGCGATCCGACCTTCCGGGTCCAGGCCCACCCGCTCGGTGGCGCGTCGCACCATCTCCTCGGAGAGATCCACTCCCCGGACCCTGGCCTGCGGGAACTCCCGCGCGATCAGCAGGGCTCCGTCGCCGAGGCCGGTGCCCAGCTCCAGGGCGCGCTCGGGATCGGGGACGTGCAGGAGCGCCGCGGCCAGGGGTGCCAGGTACTCGGCGCTTGATCGATCCGCACCGCCCCAGTCCGGCGCGGCGCGATCCCAGAAGCGCCGCATCGGGCCGCGCAGCAGGGGCCACAGGGCCGGCGCTCTGGCGGCGAACGCGTTGACGGCGCGGCCGAGCAGACGGATTCGCGTCGAGGGTGGGGCGGGATGCATGAGCCGTTGACTAGCCTAGACCGCGCCTTGAGAGCAGCCCGGACACAGATCCTTGTCGCGACCGCGGTCGCCTCGATTCTGATCGCGGGCTGTGGGGGAGACGACGACGGCGAGCAGGCGTCGAACCTGCCCGAGGGCTGCACCGAGGTCGAGGCGCCCGAGCCCAAGCCGGCCCAGGCCACTCCGCCCCAAGGCGAGCTCAGCGGCCCCGTGACCGCGGTGGTCGAGACCAGCTGCGGGAACTTCGAGATCGAGCTCGACACCGCCGGCTCGCCCCGGACCACGGCGTCGTTCGCGAGCCTGGCGGAGCAGGGGTTCTACGACGGGACCCCCTTCCACCGCGTCGCCCGCGATTTCGTAGTCCAGGGCGGCGATCCGCGCGGCGATGGCAGCGGCGGTCCCGGCTACAGCGTCGACGAACCACCCCCGCCTGACACTGCGTATCTGCGCGGGCTGGTGGCGATGGCGAAGACCGCCGCCGAGCCACCCGGCCGCTCGGGCAGCCAGTTCTTCGTGGTCACCGCGCCGGCCGACGCCGGGCTCCCCCCGGAATACGCCGTGCTGGGCCGGGTCATCGGGGGGCTGGAGGCAGTCGAGCGAATCGAGCAGCTCGGCGATCCGGGAGGCGAGGACGGACCCCCGGCCGAGCCGGTGGTGATCGAGCGGATCACGATCGAGCGCGGCTGATGGCCAAGGCGGCGGTCGGCACGCGCGCCCCGGGCTTCGAGCTGCCGGGGACCGGGGGAAGGAGCTACCGGCTCTCGGACTACGCGGGCTCGGGGGTGATCCTTGCCTTCTACCCGCACGATTTCACGCCGCTCTGCACCAAGCAGTTCTGCTCGTACCGTGACGACGGCGACCGGATCGAGGCGCTCGGCGTGCCCATGCTCGGCATCTCGCCGCAGTCGGTCGCCTCCCATGAGCGCTTCAGCGCCCGGCACGGCCTCAGCATCCCCCTGCTCACCGACCGTGACAAGCGGGTGGCCCGGAGCTACGGAGTGGTCGGCCCCGGTGGGTTCGTCCGCCGTTCCGTCTTTCTGATCGACGGCGAGGGGATGGTTCGCTACCGCCACGTCGCGCTCTTCGGCCTTCGCTACCAGGACGTCAGCGACCTGGAGCAGGCCGTCGGGCTGGTCCGCTAGCGGTGTCGGAAGCACTCGAGCCCAGGGCCCTGGAGATCGGCGATGGCGAGGTGCGCCTGGCGGGCGAGGAGGTGGGACAGGGCCCACCGATCGTCCTCCTGCACGGCCTCACGGCCACGCGGCGCTACGTCGTCCACGGCTCGGTCGCCCTGGCCCGACGCGGCCGCCGACTGGTCTCCTATGACGCCCGTGGGCACGGCGACTCCGACCCGGCCCCACCGGGCTCCGGGTACTCCTACGAGGAGCTGACCGGGGACCTGCGACGCGCGCTCGACCACGCGGCGGGCGACGAACCGGCCGTCCTCGCCGGCCATTCGATGGGTGCCCACACCGCGGTGGCGCTGGCCCTGACGGGCGGGGCGAACCTGGCGGCGCTGGTGCTGATCTGCCCCGCCTCGCTCGGGGCGCCCCTGCCCGACGAGGCGCTGCGCGGGTGGGATCGGCTGGCCGACGGGCTCGAGCGGAGCGGGGTGGAGGGGTTCCTCGAGGCCTACGGGGCCGATCTCGAAGCCGAGGAGAAGTGGCGAGAGACCCTGCTGCGCATCTCCAAGGACCGCTTGGGGCGCCATCGCCATCCGGAGGCGGTGGCCGAGGCGCTGCGCCAGGTGCCGCGATCGAGTCCCTTCGAGAGCCTCTCGGAGCTGGAGTTCGTCGATCTGCCCGCTTTGGTGGTGGGGAGCCGCGACGAGGCGGACCCGGGCCACCCCTACGCGGTCGCCGAGGCCTGGGCCGAGCGGATACCGGGCGCCGGCTTCCTCAGCGAGGAGCCGGGCTCCTCGCCGCTGGCCTGGCAGGGCGGACGGCTCTCGCGGGCGATCGCCGACTTCCTGGACCGGGAGGGCTGAGCGCCGCGGACCGGCCGATCCCGCCCCCTATTCTTGACGGCGAGGTGGCGATCGATGAGGGACATCCGATCCACTACGCGGCGGTCGAGCGGGGCACTCCGGTCTACTCCTCCGACGGGGTCGAGCTGGGCAAGGTCGACGCGGTGATCGACAACTACCGCGAGCACATCCTCGACGGATTCGTGATCGAGACGCACGAGCGCGAGCTTGTCTTCGCCGACGCCCCGGAGGTGGCGCGCACGGCCGAGCGGGGGGTGATCCTCAGCATCGATGCCGCCGAGGCCGCCCAGCTGCCGCCCCCGGAGCGAGCTGCGGCCAGCTATCGCCCGCACCGCGGGGGCCGGATCTCGCGGCTGCTCGGCCGCGGTTGGCGCAAGCACTGAGCGCGGATGCGACCCTAGACGCCGAGGCGGCTCTTCAGGAAGCGGCCGTTGCGGATCGCGTAGCCGCGCCAATCGTTGTTGAAGTAGGCGAAGATCTCGACCCGCCGGCGCCACTGGCGCAGGCGGCGAGCCCAGGTCTCCAGCTCCTGGTGCGAGTAGTTTCCGCCTCGGCCCCGGGCCCCGTAGTGGAAGCGGATGAAGGTCCAGTCGGCGGTCAGCTCGCGGCGCTGAAACGGCCACTTCGGGTGGTCCCCGATCACCAGCGCCGCCCCGTGGTCGCGAAGCAGCTCGTATACGGGCTCGCAGAACCACGTTTGGTGCCGAAACTCGAAGCAGTGCCGGCCGCGCGGCAGTGCCGCCAGCGCGCCGGCGAGCCGCCCGTCGTCTCGGTGAAAGTTCTCGGGCAGCTGCCAGAGAACGGGACCGAGCTTGCCAGCTCGGATCATCGCCTCCAGCGGCTCATAGAAGCGCTCGATTCCGGCCTTGAGATCGGTGAGCCGCTTGACGTGGGTGAGGTAGCGGCTTGCCTTGACCGCGAAGGTGAACCGGTCAGGCGTCTGCTCGACCCAGTCGGCGACCGCGGTGGGGGAGGCGAGGCGGTAGAAGGTGCTGTTCACCTCGACCGTGTCGAAGATCTCGGCGTAGCGGGCCAGCCAGCGGCGCTGGGCCAGCCCCTCGGGGTAGATCACGCCCCGCCAGTCCTTGTAGACCCACCCCGAGCAGCCGATGCGGAGCGCCTGGCCCGTCAGGCCGCGCCCCTCCGCCTCAGCACGACGACCGCTATGTCGTCGCGGGGCGCGCCGTTCTGCCGGCGGATCGCCGCCGCCGCCAGCCGTTCCGCGACCTCCTCGGCGGGCTGGCCCGCCAACTCGGTGAGGTGTTCGATCAGCCAGTCCGGATCGTCGGAGGCCCGCCGATCGCTCGCCGAGAGCACGCCGTCCGTGTAGAGGACGATCGAGTCGCCAGCCTTGAGTCTGGCGCTTACATCGGAGACAACTGGGTGGGGGAGTGCTCCGAGCAGGGTTCCCGGACGCCCCACCGTGGCGGCCTTGCCGCTCTGGCGGACCACCACCGGGGGAGGGTGGCCCCCGAGAGCCACGGTCAGCTGCGTCGCCCCGCGTCCGTTGCCGGGCGAGTCGATCTTGAGCAGGGCTGCGGTGCAGAAACGCAGGTCGGAGCGCTCGGCGCTGATCGACTCGTGCAGAACCCTCAGCACCGCGCTCGGGGTGCGCTGCGGATCGGAGGCGGTGCGGACGGTGTAACGCGCCAGCGAGGTCAGCGCCGCCGCCTCGGGGCCCTTGCCGCAGACGTCCCCGATCACCACGCTCCAGCTGGTCGACCCGGTGCGGAAGACGTCGTAGAAATCGCCGCCCACCGCGTATGACTCTCCCGCCGCGAGGAACCGGGAGGCGACTTCGAAGCCGGGGATCTCCGGCAGGGTGCGCGGCAGCAGGCTGTGCTGCAGCACGGTGGCGATGTGCGCCTGCTGCTCGTGGAGGCGGGCGTTGTCGAGGCCGAGGGCGGCCCTCTGGGCCAGGCGCTGGGCGGTCCGCTTCGCCGTCTCGTCGAAGCTGTTGCCGGAGCGCATGATCCACAGCGTCAGCGCGCCCAGCACCGAGCCGCGGCCGCGCAGCGGCAGGACCAGGCAGGAGCGGAAGCGATGCCTGCGCAGCAGCGCGCGCTCGTCGGCGCGGGGGGCGATCTCGTCGATCTGCTCGTCGGAGAGGCGGTCCAGGACCTGCGGCTGCCCGGTGCGAATCGCCACCGCCACCGGGTGCGGTCCCTCGGGCGCGATCGGAGTAGAGGCCCGGAGTTTGGTGAAGGCCTCGGCTACGCCGGGATCGTCGCTCTTCGCAGCCAGGCGGCTGATCGATCCCTGCGGAGTGCTCATGTCCACGATCGCCACGTCGCCGAGCGTCGGCACCGCGAGGTCGACGAGGTGCGAGGCGCGCTCGGCCTGTCCCAGTACATCCTCCATCCGAGCCCCCAGCTCGACGAAGAGCTC
>CAYZPZ010000021.1:0-2344 GCA_964480205.1 uncultured Conexibacteraceae bacterium | reverse complement strand
TCGAGGACGACGATCAGCGCCGCGATCAGCATCGCGAGGATCGCCGGGCGAGATATCTCCTCCAGGCTCGCCAGGCTCGGCGGTGGGCTGACCAGTTCGCGCTGACGGACGATCCCCCCATCGTAGGGCGGCCCGGGACCCGGCGGCGCGGTGTGGGTTTTCGACGCCCAGCGCGGTGGTAGGGACAAGGGAGAAACCACGAGAGGTGAGGAAAGATGAGATCGCTCCTCGAAAAAGCGAAGGACGAGCTGACCAGGCGGGTCCCCGGCCAGCGCAGCGCGCCCGCGAAGACGGCGGATCGCGTTGAGGGTCGAGCGCGCCGGACCGCGCGCGGAGCGATGCGGCTCGGGCGCCGGACCGGCTCCGCGCTGCGCTCGGGACTCGGCGAGGCGCGGGATCTCGCCAAGGACCGGATTCGCCGCGCGCGCAGGGCCGAGCGGCGGCGCAATCGCAAGAAGGCCGGAGCGGTGGCGGCGACCGGTGCGAGTGCCGCTGCCGGGGCGTACTTCCTCGACCCCAACAGCGGCAAGCGTCGCCGACACATGGCGCGCGACCGGATCGCCGGGCTGTTCCGCCGCGCGACGGGCCGGGTAGAGCGCGCCGGGCGTTACGGCGCCCACACGGCGGCCGGCAAGGCCAAGGGCGCGGTCGCGGGGGTCGCCCCGGAGAAGCCGGCGCCGAACGACGAGGCCCTGGCCGACCGGGTGCGCTCGGAGGTCTTCCGGCCCGCCGAGGCGCCGAAGGGCCACGTCAACATCAACGTCGAGGACGGCATCGTCTATATCCGTGGCGACGCGGGCGATCCGAAGCAGATCCGCGAGCTGATCCGCAAGGCGGAGAAGGTCGACGGGGTCCGCCGGGTCGAGAACCTGATCAGCCCCGGATAACCGGTTAACTCGCAGAGCTCGGCAGCGGCCCGCTTGAGGCGGGCCGCTCTGCTTTGATGCCGCCGATGCCGGAGCGGCCCGGTGAAATCGACTTCGACCACTTCCTCGCGGTCGACATGCGGGTCGGCCGCGTGACCGAGGTCGAGGACTTCCCGGAGGCGCGCAAGCCGGCCTGGAAGCTGACCATCGACTTCGGGCCCGAGATCGGCGTGAAGCGCTCCTCGGCGCAGATCCGCGACTACGAGCGCGAGAAGCTCGAGGGCAGGCTGGTGGTGGGCGTGGTCAACTTCCCGCCGCGGCGAATCGGCCCGTTCAGCTCCGAGGTGCTGGTGCTCGGCGCGCTGGACGACGAGAAGGGAGTGATCCTGCTCCGTCCCGACACCGACGTCGCCCTCGGCGACCGGATCGCCTAGCCCGCGCGTTCGTTCAGCCAGGCGACGACACGGTCCATCACCTCGGTCTGTTCGGGCTCGTTCAGGGTCTCGTGGTAGAGCCCCTCGAGTATCGCCACGGACTTGTCGTCCGAGCCCGCCAGCTCGTGCACGGCGCTCGTTCCCGCTGGCTCGCTGATTCGATCGGCGCCGCCGTGGAAGGCAAACAGCGGGAGCCGCAGCGAGGGCAGGCGTCCTGGAAAGGACTCCACCGAGCGTGTCAGCTCCGCGACCGTGCGCGCGGGGATCTTGCCGTGGTGGACCAGCGGGTCCGTCTCGTAGGAGCGCACGACATCGCCGTCGCGACTGATCAGCGAGGTGTCGACCGCGTAGACGCCGAGGCGGGGGAGGACCGAGCCGATCAGCTTGCTGAGCGTGCGGACGGCGGCCGAGGCGGTGTTGAGCGAGGTCACCGCCGAGGAGAGGACCAGCCCGTCGATCTCATCCTGGTGGCGCAGCGCGTACTCCAGCGAGATGCAGCCGCCCATGCTGTGCCCGAGCAGGAACAGGGGCTCCTCCGGCCGCTCGGAGCGGGCCAGCGCGATCAGCGAGCGCAGGTCGGCGACCGCCGCGTCCATGCTTCCAAGGTCCGCCCGCGGTCCCTGGGAGCGGCCGTGACCGCGGTGATCGAGGGCGTGTACGGCATAGCCGGCTTCGCCCAGCCGCTTGGCGACGTGCTCGTAGCGCCCCAGGTGTTCGCCGCCGCCGTGAGCGATCACCACGGCGGCCTTCACCTCTGATTCCGGCAGCCAGCGCCTGCGATAGAGCTCGAGCCCGCCCTCGCCGGCGAGCGTCCCTTCGCTGACCTTCATGCCCAGGACCCGGCCACGGTCCCGTCGGTCCCCGGCGGCCAGAACGGCCACTCCTCGAAGCGCCTGCAGCGGCCCTCGCGATCCAGCCGCACGACCCAGAGGTCGCGGTAGAGCACCTCCCGCGGCGGCCCGTAGCGGACCTCGATCCGCGCCACACCCGTATCGCCCTCGACCGCGACCACCTCGCTCTCCAGCTCGAACTCCTCGTCGGGAC
>CAYZPZ010000020.1:0-15821 GCA_964480205.1 uncultured Conexibacteraceae bacterium | reverse complement strand
CTACCTGCCACACTCCTCCGCCGCTGACACCCTGGGCTGGACCGGAGGCTTACGTTCCATCAGCAAGCTTGGTGAGGGGAGGGGGCGGGTTGTCCGTCAAGGCCCGCCCCTGCGGGTCCGTGTCAGGCCGCACAAGCACTCGTAGAGCCGCTTCGGCAAGTGGCTGGAGGGCAACGTGGACTGGGCGCTCTCGCGGGACCGCTACTGGGGCACGCCGCTGCCGATCTGGGAATGCCAGGACCCCGAATGCGAAGAGCGATTCTGCGCGGGGTCGCTGGAGGACCTGCGCTCGCGCGGGGCCGAGGTCCCCGACGACCTGCATCGCCCCTACATCGACGAGGTCGTCCTCGCCTGCGAGCGCGAGGGCTGCGAGGGCGAGATGCGCCGCGTCGCCGCCGTGATCGACACCTGGTTCGACTCGGGCTCGATGCCGTGGGCCCAGCTCCACTACCCCTTCGAGAACACCGAGCTGTTCGAGCAGCGCTTCCCCGCCGACTACATCTGCGAGGCGATCGACCAGACTCGCGGCTGGTTCTACACGCTGCTTGCCGAGTCGGTGCTGCTCTTCGACACCTCCAGCTACCGCAACGTGGTCTGCCTGGGGCTGATCCTCGACCCCGAGGGCCAGAAGATGTCGAAGAGCCGCGGCAACGTGGTCGATCCCTGGGAGGTGATCTCCCGCCACGGCGCGGACGCCTTCCGCTGGTACTACCTCGTCTCCCAGCAGCCCTGGGCCGGCTACCGCTTCTCGGTCGAGACAGTCGGCGAGGCGGTGCGCCAGTTCCTGCTCACCGTCTGGAACACCTACTCCTTCTGGGTCCTGTACGCGAACACCGAGGGGATCGGGCCGGGCGCGCCGGGCGGGGCCCAGGGGGCGATCTTCCCCGAGGGCGCGCAGCCGACGGAGCTCGACCGCTGGGCGCTCTCGCGGCTGCAGCACACCACCGCCACGGTGCGCGAGCACATGGACGGTTTCGACTGCACCGACGCGGGCCGCGTGATCGCCGACTACGCCGAGGAGCTTTCCAACTGGTACGTACGCCTCAGCCGCCGTCGCTTCTGGGACGGCGACCCGGCCGCTTTCGCCACCCTGCACCACTGCCTGGTGGAGCTCGCCAAGCTGCTCGCCCCCTTCACCCCGTTCTTGGCCGAGGAGATCTACTGCAACCTGGTCGCGGGCGAGGCCGAGGATTTCGCCGATGCTCCGGACTCCGTCCACCTCTGCGACTACCCGCAGCCGGAAGGCTCGCTGGTCGACTCCGAGCTCGAGACAGCGATGGAGGTCGTGCGCCGCACGGTCGAGCTCGGGCGCGCCGCTCGCGCCCAGGGCAAGGTCAAGGTGCGCCAGCCGCTGCGCATGGCGGTGGTGGTCGCCTCCGACGCCGAGCGGCAGGCGATCGAGGGCCACTCCGAGATCGTCAGCTCCGAGCTCAACGTCAAGGAACTCGAGTTCGTCCACTCCGAGTCGGAGCTGGTCTCCTACCGAGTCAAGCCCAACTACCGGGCTCTGGGGCCCCGTTTCGGCAAGGACATGCCCCAGGTCGCCGCCGCGGTCGAGGCCCTGGATGCGGCCGGTGTCGCCCAGAGCCTGGAGTCCGGCGCCGAGGTCGGCATCTCGGTCGGCGGCTCCGAGCACGTCCTCTCCGCTGACGATCTCGACCTGGTGATGGAGCCGCTCGAGGGCTACCAGGTGGAGGCCAAGGCCGGTCATGCAGTGGGCCTCGCCCTCGAGCTCGACGACGAGCTGCGCGCGGAGGGCTGGGCGCGCGAGATCGTCCACGCCGTACAGAACGCCCGCAAGTCCGCCGGGCTGGAGGTCTCCGATCGGATCGAGCTCGGGCTCGGGGGAGACGAGGGCCTGCTGGACGCCGCCCGCGCCCACGAGTCCTACATCAGCGGCGAAACGCTGGCCACCGCGGTCAGCTACGGAGGCGACGGCGCCGGCGAGCGGGCCACGATCGAGGGCCGCGAGCTCCGGATCGTCGTCTCCAAGGCTGGCTGAGCCCAGGCCCATGTCCTAGGCTCCCGGGCCATGGAGCTCGGGGGAGACACCAAGGCGGTTCTGCTCGCCGCCGGCCTGATCTTCGTCTGGGCGCTTCTGCTCGGCGTCTGGAAGTACCGGCAGATGGCGGCGAGCCCCGACGGGCTCGCTCACCCCTACGTCGACACGGCCCACCGGGCCGCGCTGCTCTACTCGTTCGCCGCCCTGCTGGTCGCGACCTTCGTCGAGCTCAGCGGCTGGAGCGCCGCGGTCAACCTGGTCGCGGCGTTCGCGGTGATCGCCTTCTTCGTCGCCGCGATCACCGGGTACAGCTGGCAGGGGAGGCGGCGGGACACCGACAACATGTTCCGCTCGGGCGACGAGCCGCCCGGCCTGCATCCCTACATGTGGGCGCTGATCGCGGCCGAGATCGGCGGCTTCTCGGTGCTGCTGGCGGGCTTCGTCGAGGCCCAGATCCTCTAGGTCAGGGCAGGCTCCAGCTCGGCCTCGATCCGGGCCTTCGGCATCGCACCGACGATCCGCTTGGCGGGCTCGCCGCCTCGGAACAGGATCATGGTGGGGATCGAGAGCACCTCGTAGCGGGCGGCGGTCTGCTGGTTGTCGTCGACGTTGAGGCTGACGATCTTCAGGTCGTCGCGCTCGGCATCCATCTCCTCGAGGACGGGGTGGACGACCCGGCAGGGCCCGCACCAGGGGGCCCAGAAGTCGACCAGGACGGGCCCCTCGGCCTCGAGCACATCGGACTGGAAGTCGGCGTCGGTTACGTCGGTGAGCTTGCCCGGCACGTTGGTCTCCTAGCGATAGATGCGGCGGCGGGGTGTGTGGCCGCCGTTGATTCGGCGATGGTGTTTGTGGCCGCCGCTCATATTGGTCTTACTATACAAAATGAAGCAAGGCGCCTCCGCGGCTTGCGCAAGCATAGTCATGGTCGAGGCCGCCGCCGCATGCGCAGCGAGGGCACCCTCCAGATCGCCTCCGCGACGATTCGCCTGCTCATCTTCGAGCTTCCTTCCCGGCGATCGCGGAAAACAATCGGTACCTCTACGACCCGAAAACCGGCCCTGATCGTCCGGTAGGTCATCTCGACCTGGAAGGCGTAACCGATCGAGTTGACGTCGTCGAGGTCGATCGCCTCGAGCACATCGCGACGCAGGCACTTGAATCCTCCGGTGAGGTCGCGCACCTCGACGCCGAGGGCCGCCCGCGCGTAGGCGCTGCCGCCCCGGCTGATCAGTCGCCGCACCCTGCCCCATTCGGTGACCCCGCCGCCGGGCACGTAGCGGGAGCCGATCACCAGGTCGGCGTCGTCGGCCGCGCGCAGGAGCTGCGGCAGGTAGGCGGGGTCGTGCGAGAAGTCGGCGTCCATCTGGATCACCAGCTCGGCGCCGCCGGCCAGGGCGTGGCGAAAGCCCGCGATGTAGGCGGGACCGAGGCCCTCCTTGCGCTCGCGATGCATGACCTCGACGTCGGCGTGCTCGGCGGCGAGGCGATCGGCGATCTCGCCCGTGCCGTCGGGCGAGTTGTCGTCGATGATCAGGACGCGGCTCGAGCCAGGCAGTCGCTCGCGCACCGCGGAGACCAGGCGCTCCAGGCTCTGGGCCTCGTTGTAGGTCGGGAGCAGCACCCAAATCCGGGCCTCCACCTCGCGGTCCTTGGCCGGCACGGAATCCGCCTCGGTCACGGCGCGGCATGCTAGAGCGCGCGTCAGGTTTCACCCGGCCGGGTCACTAACTTGAGCGTTGTGCGCAATGCGGAGATCGCAGCGGCCCTCAGGGAGCTCGGCATCCTCTACGAGCTGGACGGAGCCGATCGCTATCGGGTGATCGCCTACCAGGAGGCGGCGCGGACCGCGGCGCAGAGCCCGATCTCGTTGGAGCAGCTGGCCGAGGAGGGCAGGCTGACCGAGCTGCCGGCGATCGGCAAGACGCTGGCGGAGAAGATCGAGACCCTGCTTCGCACCGGCAGCATCCCCTCGGCCGACAAGCTCAAGGCCAAGTTTCCCGCCACGCTGGTCGAGGTGACTCGGGTGCCCGGCCTGGGGGCGAAGACCGCCCGCCGGATCTATGACCAGATCGGAGTGGAGAACCTCAAGCAGCTGCGCGAGGCCGCAGAGGCGGGCCGGCTGCGGGAGATCCGCGGTCTGGGCGCCAAGGCCGAGGAGAACGTGCTGTCGGCGCTGGAAGGGGTCACCGAGGACGGCGCCGGCGAGCGGCTGATCCTCTCCCAGGTTCTGCCGATCGCCGAGGAGATCTGCGCGGATCTGACCGAGCTCGGGGTCGCCGACCGGATCGAGATCGCCGGCTCGGCTCGCCGCTGGGACGAGACCTGCAAGGACCTCGACCTGACCGCCACCACGGACGACCGCGAGGGGCTCGCCGAGGCACTCGCCACCCACGGCCTCTCCGCCGAGACCCGGCGCGGGGGAGACGCCGCCGCCAGCGTCCTCACCCATCACGGTCTCAAGGTGGATCTGCGGATCGGCACCGCCGAAGCGTTCGGCAATCTGCTGCAGCACTTCACCGGCTCGGCCGCCCACAACGTGCAGCTCCGCGAGCGGGCCCAGCGAATGGGGCTGTCGGTGAGCGAGCACGGCGTCGCCAAGGTGAAGGGGAAGAAGGTGCACCGCTTCGCCGAGGAGGCCGGCGTCTACGAGCTGCTCGGGCTGGCCTACATCGAACCGGAGCTGCGCGAGGGCCGCGGCGAGATCGAGGCCGCCCAGACGGGCGAGCTGCCCGAGTTGGTTGGCTTGGATGACATCCGCGGCGATCTGCACTGCCACACCACGCTCTCGGACGGCCGCAACTCCCTGGAGGAGATGGCCGAGGCGGCCCGCCGCCGCGGCTACGCCTACCTGGCCGTCACCGACCACTCCGCCACCCACGGCTTCGGCAACGACGTCACCGCCAAGCAACTCGCCAAGCGGATCACCGAGGTCCGCGCCTACAACGCCTCGGCGCCGCGCGGGTTCAGGCTGCTGGCCGGCTCGGAGGTCAACATCGACCTCGAGGGCTCACCCGACTACCCCGACGAGCTGCTGGCCGAGCTGGACTGGGTGATCTGCAGCGTCCACACCTCCTTCAAGATCGCCGAGCGCGAGATGACCGAGCGCGTGATCGCGGCGATGGAGCACCCATCGGTGGACTGCATCGGCCACCTCACCGGGCGGCTGCTGCTGCGCCGCGAGCCCTACGGCGTCGACATCGAGCGGATCACCGAGGCCGCGGCCCGCACCGGCACGATGCTGGAGATCAACGGCAACCCCAACCGCCGGGATCTCAACGAGCACCACGCCAAGCTCGCAGCCGAGGCCGGGGTGACGATCGTCTGCAACACCGACGCCCACGGCGTCGACACCCTGGGCAACATGCGCTACTCGGTCGCCACCGCGCGTCGCGCTTGGCTTGAGCCCTCCCAGATCGCCAACACCCGCCCCTGGCGCTCCTTCGCGCCGCTGCGCAAGCGGGCGAAGACCTAGCGGCTGGGCGCAGCCGACGGAGGGGGTGGCGGCTTGGGGTGCGGCGGGCGATCGCGGCGCAGGCCGGGGGTGCGGACCAGGGTCACGGGCTCCAGCGCGGAACCGGGCTCGACGTAGAAGCGGACGCCGTCGCGGTCCTCGATCGCGGTGACCGCGGCTTCGCGGGCGCGCAGGGCGAGGGCGGCGGCTAGGGCGAAGCCCGTGCCGACCGCTGCGACCCCGGGCCAGAGAAGGCCGAGCCCGCCGGCGATGACGGCGAAGGCGGCGAGCGGCCACAGTCTCGCCAGAGCCACGCGGCCGGGGTTGTCGGTGGGAAGGGAGGGGGTGGTGCGGGCGGAGGCCAGCAGCGGCGCCATCGCATCGCTCGCCCGGCGGGGACGACCCAGCCACAGGCCGATCGCCAACGCCAGCGGCCACCATCCAGCCGAGACGAGCAGGGTCAGGGTGTCCGCGTCCTGGTTGGCGCTGATCACCGTGATCGCGCCGAGGGCCGTCGCCGCGCCGCCGGCCAGCAGCACGATCATCCGCAGCAGGTCGCAGAAAGCCATCCCTCAGCCGGCCGTCGCCAGGACGCGCAGCACGTCGGCGAACCCCTCCAGCCCATCGACTGTGAGATCGGCGCCGGCCGCCACCTCCGGCGGCGCCTCCGCCGCTGCGACCGCCAGGCAGGCGACCGCCTCCAGCTCGCCGTCGTCGCGCAGTGTGCGCAGGGCGGTGAAGGCGTCGAGGTCGGTGCGGTCGTCGCCGGCGTACAGCGCTCGGTTGACCGCGGCAGCGGGAATCAGCGCCGCCACCGCGATCCCCTTGTTGATCGCCACGTTGGGGCGGATCTCCAGCACCTTGCGGCCGCGGTGGGTGACCAGCCCCTGCCACTCGGCCTCCGCGGCGATCTCGTGCGCCAGCGACTCGGCCGCGCCCTCGTCGGCCGCGCCCCGCCAGTGCAGGGCCACGATCGGCCCTTTGTCCTCGACCCGAATCCCTGCGCGGTCGAGCTGCTCGTGATCGCGCGAGATCACGAACCGCGCCGCGTCCTGATCGTGGCCGTCCAGGGAGGGATCGGGCCGGGCCTCCTGATCGCCGGGAAGCAGCAGCTCGATCCCGTGGTTGCCCGAGTAGGCGAGCTCCTCGAGCCCCACCACGCGGCGGGCGTCCATCGCGCGCCGCCCGCTCAGGCAGCCGACCAGCGCGTAGCGGTCGGCCAGCTCGCGCAGCAGCTCGCGCGTGGTCTCGGGGACCGCGGCGTCGCGGGTGCGCTCGACGATCGGCGCGATCGTGCCGTCGATGTCGGTGAGGATCGCCGAGCGCTCCGGGGCCTCGCGCAGCGGCGCCAGCAGCTCGGTCAGGTCGGCCTGCATGGCATCTAGTATCGCCGCGGATGCCGCGGATCCTCCAGCTCGCCCTGATCGGCACGGCCGCCGGCGCCTTCAGCGGGCTCTTCGGGGTGGGGGGCGGCACGGTGATCGTGCCCCTGCTGATCCTCTGGCTCTCCTACGGCGAGCGGGAGGCGACCGGGACCAGCCTGGCGGCGATCGCCGTGATCGCGGCCTTCGCCGTCGCGCTCCAGGCGGCCTACGGCAACGTCCACGTCGGCTACGCGGCCCTGGTGGGGATCCCCGCCATCGGCGGCGCCGTCGCCGGCACCGCGCTGCAGCAGCGGCTCCCCGAGCGGACCATCTCCCTGCTGTTCGCGGTGCTCCTGGCGGTGATCGCGATCGAGCTGATCGCCAGCTGATGGCGGAGCTGGCGGCTGCCCTGCTCGGCCTAGCGGCAGGGGTCGTCGGCGGCCTGCTCGGCGTCGGCGGCGGCATCCTTTTCGTGCCGGCGCTCGCGATCTTTCTCGACCAGAGCCAGGTCGAGGCAGAGGCGACCTCGCTGCTGGCGATCGTCCCGGTGGCGATCGTCGCCACCTGGCGGCAGCGCGCCTACGGCAACGTTCGGCTCGGCGACGGGGTGACGATCGGCGCGCTCTCGGGCCTGGGGGTCGCAGCGGGGGTGGTGGCCGCCAATGAGCTCAGCCAGCGGGCTCTGGAGCTGGCCTTCGCAGCGCTGCTGCTACTGGTGGCCGGCCGCCTCGCCTGGCACGGCCTCAGAGCCCCTGCTCGAGCGCGCCCTTGACGCCGGCGTCTAGGGCGTTGAGGCGGTAGAGCGCCAGCGCCTCCGGCGTGCCGAACCCCGAGCGACCCGGACCCCGGCCGTCCGCGCCGTGATGGGAGAGCAGGCAGTGCAGCAGCGCCGCCCGTCGCTCGGAGTCGAGCCCCTGCGACGCCGCCCCCACGATCTCGGCGCCGATCGCCAAATGGCCGAGCAGCCGCCCCTCCTCGCTCAACCCGAACTCGGCGCCGTAGGTGAACTCGCGGACCTTGCCCACGTCGTGCAGGAGCGCCGCCGCCATCAGCAGGTCCGAGTTCAGCCGGGGGTGAAGCTGGCACACCTCCCCAACCAGGGTGCCGAGCGCGACGGTGTGCTCGACCAGGCCGCCGAGGTAGGCGTGGTGCCCGGCGCGGGTGCAGGGCGCGCGGCGGAACTCGGAGGCGATCGGCTCGGTGAACAGCACCCGCTCGACCACCGTCCGCAGCGCCGGGTCGTGGACCTCTCCGGCGAGGTGCTCCAGGAAACCCGCCAGCTCCTCGGGATCGCGGTAGGCGGCGGGCAGAAATGCGCCGGGCTCGAGCTCGTCGTCGGAGATCGCTCGGATGTCGTCGATCTCGGCGACCACCTCGCCACGGAAGCGCTCCACCCGCCCGGAGACGCGGACCGCGTCGCCACGACCGAACCGCGCCGCGAGGCGATCCACCTCGCGGAAGGCGCGCCCGGTGATCGAGCCGCTGCGATCCCGGATCTCGATCGAGAGATAGGGCGAGCCGTTGCGCGCGGTGAGCCGGTCCTTGCGAACACAGGCGTAGTCGCCGCGGAAGCGGCGGCCCGGTGTCAGCTCAGCAATGGAGGGAGCGACGGTAGATCCGGCCGCGGTGTTTGTGCCGGCCGTTGGTGAGGCGGTTCTTGATTCCGCCGCTGTGGCTTGCCCGCTCACCGCTCGATCATCGCGACCGGGCCGGACGCCAGACGCTAAGCGTTAGTCTCGTCCAATGGACGCGCTCGTCTGGGAGGCCGAGCCTCCCGAGCTCCATTCGCCGGTCCTGGTCTGCGCGTTCGCGGGCTGGAACGACGCGGCCGGCTCGGCGACCACCGCGCTGACCACCGCGGCCGAAGCGCTCACCGCAGAGGTCATCGCCCAGGTCGATCCCGAGGAGTTCTTCGACTTCCAGGCCAACAGGCCGACGATCAGCCTCGCCGAGGGCCAGACCCGCGAGATCGAGTGGCCCGGCAACGTGCTGCTCGCCGCCACCCCGCCCGGTGCCGAGCGCGACCTGGTGCTGTTGGCCGGGACCGAGCCGAACCTCCGCTGGCGCACCTTCTCCGAGGGCCTCGCCGAGACCGCGGAGAACCTCGGCGTGGAGATGGTGATCACGCTCGGCGCCCTGATCGCCGACGTCGCCCACTCTATGCCCGTGCCGATCACCGGCCTGGCCTCCGACCCGGAGATGGTGGAGCGGCTCGACCTGCAGCGCTCCAACTACGAGGGTCCGACCGGGGTGGTCGGCGTCCTGCACGATGCCTGCAACCGACGCGGGATGCCCTCCGCCAGCCTCTGGGCAGCGGTGCCCCACTACGTGGCGGCGGTGCCCAATCCGAAGGCCGCGCTGGCGCTGCTGCACCGGCTGGAGGGTCTGGTCGGGGTCGCGGTCGACGCCACGCCGCTGGAGGAGGAGTCGGAGTCGTTTGAGCGCCAGGTCTCGAACGCGGTCTCGGCCAATCCCGAGATCCAGGAGCTGGTGCAGCGCCTGGAGCGCGACCAGGCCGAGCAGCTCGAGCTGAGCGAGAATCTGCCCTCGGGCGAGGCGCTGGCGCAGGACTTCGAGCGCTTCCTGCGCCAGCATGGAGCCGGGGGACAACCCGGCGGGCCCCCCGGGCCCGAGTCGCCGCCGGGCGGCTGAGCTCGAGCTACGCCTCAGCCGCCGGGCAGATCAGCCGGAAATCGCACCAGGAGCAGATCTCCGGGGAGGGTCGGGGTTCGAAGTCCTGGGAGAGGACCCCCTCACCGACCTCGAGCACAGTGCTCTCGACCCGCTCCAGGTCGTCCGGCGAGCTGCCGACCGCCACCTTCTCGTCGGCGAGCACGTACCAGTAGCTGCCCGCGGCGGTATCGAGCTTCCAGGACTCCCGGGCGGCCAGCCGGTAGATGGCGAGCTGGATGTCGTTCTCCAGCTCGCGCTTCGGCTTGGGATCGCCCGTCTTGTAGTCGATCAGCTCGTAGCCCCCCTCGGGCAGCTCGTCGACCCGGTCCACCCGCCCGCGCAGGTGGTGCGGCCCGATCCGGAAGTCGAACTTGCGCTCCACCCAGCGGGGACTGGAGACGCTGGAGCACTCGCGCGCGTGGTAGAGGCGCAGCGCCTCGATCGCCCGCTCGCGGAACTGCAGCTCGTCGTCGGACTCGCCGAAGCCCGATCGCCGCCAGGCGGCCGCGAACAGGGTCATCAGCCGGTTGAGGCTGCCGGGATCCTCGTCGGCCGACCCGGGCCCGCCCCCTGAGCCCGCCTGGGAGTGGAACCGCTCCAGCACCTGGTGGATGACGATCCCGAAGCGCTGGTTGATCGTCTGCTCCTGGGGGATCCCGAAGACCCGGGCGAACTTGTACTTGAGCGGGCAGGTGCGGTAGAGCTCGATGTCGGTCGCCGACAGGGCCAGGCCCTCGCCCCGGCGCGGCAGGAACGCCTCCAGCGAGGGCTCGTCGCGCGCCGCGATCAGCTCGCCCCGCCGCCGCTGCTCGCCCTCCGCGTCCAGCAGGTAGGAGTCCAGGGCCGAGGAGGCCAGCGCCTGGCGCTGGTGCTCGGAGAGGCCCTGGCCCAGGATCTCGTTGATCGCCGGCAGCGACTCGGCCGCGGGGTCCTCGCCCGGGCGCTGGATCAGGGCCGCCAGCTTGAGCAGCTCCAGGAAGCGGGCCACGGCGCGGTCCACGTCGATCTGGGTGTCGAGGCGGGGCTCGTTGAGCTTGCCGCCGGCGCGCCAGGCCTCCTCCAGCACCTCGTCCTGGATCATCCGGTAGGTCGCGTGTAGGCCTTCGGCGGGCCCGAAGAGCTCCTCGCCGTGGCGCTCGTCGCCGGCGCCGAGCACCGCCCGGGCCTCCTCGTAGAAGGGCGAGGCTGCGACCCCGCCCCGCTCGGTGCGCTCGGGCCGAGTCAGGATCAGGGCCCGGCTCGCCCGGGTCATCGCCGCGTACAGCGCCCGCCGCTGCGCCTCCTGGTGGCTGAGCCCGCTCCCTCCCAGCGCCATCGGCACCTCGGGGGCCGCCGCCGGAACCGGGCCGGGGACGGCCTCGGCGTGCAGGCCGACCACGTAGACGCGGTCGAACTCCCGGCCCTTGATCGCATCCAGGGGGATCACGGTCACGGCCTCGACCGCGTCCGTGGCGGGCTCGTCGGCGGCGATGCCGGCTTCCGAGACCGCGACTAGAAAGCGCACGAAGTCGCGGCTGGACCCCCCCGCCTCTCGGCGCGCCCAGTCGGCCGCGATCTCCCCCAGCCGCGAGAGGTTGCGCAGCCGCTCCACCGCCTCGGGATGAGCCGCGAACAGGCGCTGTCTGCGGAAGCCGACCCGCTCGATAAGCCTGCGCACGAAGACGTCGGTGGGCAGCTCCCCCATCGCCCGGGAGGCCGCGGAGTGCAGGCTGAGAAAGCCCCGGATCCGATCCCTGGCCTCGGGCGGGATCTGCGGGCTCTCCAGCGACGCCTCCAGGGCCGAGACCATGTCCAGCTTGCGCCGACGGGCGATCGTGGTGCACCGGGCCAGATCGACCGAGCGCAGCTCGACCGGCGGCCGGCTCAGGGCACGAACCGCGGCGGCCGCGTCGGTGGGGTCCGCGAGCAAACGCAGCCAGGCGATCACGTCGCGGACCTCCGGCCGCTGGAACAGCGCCCCCGCTCCGCTGAGCCGATGCGGGACCCGGCGCTCCTCGAGCGCCGCGGCCACCGCGCGCCGTCGCCCTCCGCCGCGAGGCACCGCGACACAGATGCGATCCATCTCCGCCTCGCCGGAGGCGAGCTGCGACTCGATCTCGCGGGCCACCGCCTGGGCCTCGGCCCGCTCGTTGTCGCATCGCCAGAAGGCGACGGTCGTCTCGGGACCCTTCGCCAGCCGAGCGCCGCGATCGTCGGCGACTGGGCCGACCACGGCATGCGCGGCGTCGAGCAGGTCCGAGCCGTAGCGCCACGAGCCCTCCATGTCGAGTCGGCGGATACCCTCGAAGGCGGCGCTTGCCCAGTCGCGCGCCCGACCTCGCGAAGCCCGGCCCTGGTCGTCGTCGCAGGAGAGAACGACGCTCCTCGCTCGGCGCCCCAGACGCTCGATCAGGGCGCGCTCCGCGTCGGAGGCGTCCTCGAGCTCGTCCACGATCAGGTGAGGGAAGCGCTCGCCGACCGCCTCGGCCAGGCCGGGGCGGTCGGCGAGCAGCCGGGTCAGCTCGAGCACCGCCGAGCCGCCGTCGATCGCCCCGGCGCCGTGCAGCAGCGAGTCGTGCAGCTCGTAGAAGGAGGCGAACTCGCGCTCGCGCTCCGCGGAATCGAGCTCTCCCGCTTGGACCGCGTCGCGGGTGAGCTGATCGCTCCAGGCGCGGAACTGCTCCGGCCCCACGCAGGCGGCCTTGAGCGCGTCGATCCTGGCGATCAGGCGCGCCAGCAGGCCGGCGATGTTGCCTCGGATCTCGTGTCGGCGCAGGGGAAGCTCGTCGACCCGCTCCAGCAGCATGGCCAGCCGCTCGGCGGCGCTGAGCGACTCGAGGAACGGGTTGAGCCCGGCCTCGGCGGCGTGGTCGCGCAGCAGCCGTACCGCGGCGTCCCGGTGGGGATGGACCGCGAGCTCCTCGAAGGGCTCGGTGGTCGCCTCCTCCCCGCGCCGGCGCAGGTCGCGCGCGGCGGTGCGCGAGCAGGTCAGCGCCAGCGACCTCTCGCGCCGGTCGGCGAGGCCGGCCAGGCGCCGGGCCAGCGCCTCCGTCCTGCCCGATCCCGCCACCCCGCTGACGAGCAGGGCGCCGTCGCGGTGCTCGATCGCCTCCTGCTGCGCACCGCTCGGTTCCAGTTGCAGGGTCTCGGACCGGCCCGGCATCGCAGCCAGGCTAGCGCGGGCCCTCCTCGCAGCCGCCCGGATCGCCGGACGCTGCGGGATCTTTCGGCCCGATCCCCTCATCTAGCATGGCGCCCGTGCCGGGGCCCTCCGACGAGCAGTGGATCGCGGCCTTCCGCCGCGCCGTCGAGGCCCAGAAGTCGGTCTTCGCCGAGCACCGCGGGATCGCCGCTCGCAGCGAGTACGAGGGCGTGGGCGAGGGCGGCGACCGGACGCTGATGATCGACCGTCTCTGCGAGGACGCCATCTTCGCCGAGCTCGAGGAGCTGCACCGCTCCGGCCACGAGTTCGTCGCGATCGCCGAGGAGCGCGGCACGGTCGCCTTCGGCGACGCCGACGGGGCTCCCCGCGTGGTGCTCGATCCGATCGACGGCTCGCTCAACGCCCGCCGCACCGTGCCGTGTCACAGCTTCTCGATCGCGGTGGCCGCGGGCGACTCGATGGCGACGGTGAGCCTGGGGTATGTCTACGAGTTCGGGGCCGGCGAGGAGTTCGTCGCCGGCGAGGGATGGGGTGCCACCCTCGACGGCGAGCCGATCACCGCGCCCGACGGGGACGGCCTCGAGCTGGTGGCGCTGGAGGCGAGCAAGCCGAGCCGGGTGGCCGCGGCCTGCCAAGAGCTCGACGGCCACGCCTACCGGATCCGCTCGCCGGGAACGATCGCGGTCGGGCTCTGCTACCTGGCGGCCGGCCGTTTCGACGGGCTGATCACCACGCGCCCGTGTCGCTCGGTGGACGCCGCGGCCGGCCAGCTGATCGCGCGCGAGGCCGGGGCCGAGGTCAGCTTCGGAGCCGACGGGCTGGAGGGGGCACCCCTGGCGCTTTCGGCCCGCTATCAGCTCGCCGCGGCGCGAACCAGCGCGGATCTGCGAGTGCTCGAGGGCGCCCAGGCGGCGGTCGGGGCTTGACCCGCGTCGTCGACTGGTCGCTGGCCGAGCGAGTTGCGCTCGCCCTGGCCGGTGACGGCCCGCGCTGGGACGGCGACGAGGCCGAACTCCGCGCGGAGTCGCGGCGCGCGGCGCGGCTGGTGCGCCGCTACACGGGCCTGCGCGGCCGCGGCCGACTGCCGGCGGCCGAGCTGGTGGATCGGGCCGACTGGGCCCGGGTCAACCTAGACTCGTTCCGCCAGATGTCCGAGGTGGTCGAGGATGCCCTCGCCAAACGGCTGACCGAGTCGGGCAAGGGGAGAGGACTTTCCCAGACCCTGGCCAGCGCGGCGGCGGGCGCGGAGGTCGGTCTCACGGTCGGCTACCTCGCCCAGCGGGTGATCGGGCAGTACGACGTCGCCCTGATCGGCCCGGCCCGGGCCCCCCGGCTGCTGTTCGTGGCGCCCAACCTGTCCGCGGCGCGGCTTCGGCTGGAGGTCGACCGCGAGCTCTTCCTCCGCTGGGTCGCCCTGCACGAGACGACCCACGCCGTTCAGTTCGCGGCGGTGCGCTGGCTTCGGCCGCACCTGGGTGAGGTCGCCTCCGAGCTGTTCGCCAACGCGGCGATCGAGGTGAAGCCGGGCGAGCTGCTGGGCAAGCTCGTCCGCATGAATCCCCGCGAGCTGGTCGGGACCGTGGCCAGGGGCGAGCTGGCCACGCTGCTTTGGACCGAGCCCCAGCGTCGACTGATCGACCGACTGCTCGCCACGATGACGCTGGTGGAGGGGTATGCCGAGCATGTGATGGACGCGGTCGGCGACCGGCTCGATCCCGGCTACGCGGAGCTGCGCCGGCGGCTCGATCGCGACCGCGAGCGGCGCGGGCCGCTCGACGCGATCGTCTCCCGGCTGCTGGGCTTGGAGATGAAGATCGCCCAGTACAAGCGGGGCAAGGCCTTCGCCGACGAGGTGGTCGACCGTGCGGGCATCCGGGCGCTGAACGTGGCCTGGCGCGCCCCCGAGAACCTGCCCACCTCGGAGGAGCTGGATAGCCCGGCGGACTGGATCGAGCGTACCGGGGCCGATCGCCGCCCCCGCCTGCGCGGCCTGATCGGCATTTCCCGCAAATAGCGGCGTAACCCGCCGCCCGCGCCGGAGTAGGAACATGTGTTCGCTGATATGCTCGCGAACAACATTAGAACTAATAAGTCCGACAACCACCGAGGGGTTGAGAAGAAGATGCCTGAGCAAACTGAGGTCGCCCTGAACGGGACTGCCCGCAAGGCCAGCGAGCAGGCGCTGCAGCTGGTCGACGTCGCGGTCGGCGCCGTGCCCGTAGCCGCCGAGAACGTCCGCCACACGGTCGAGCAGCTGCTCGACTCCAAGGCCCGCTCCCAGGAGCTGGAAACCCTCCAGAACCGGGTCAACAACCTGCGCGATGGGGCCACGCGCCCTGCCCAGGTCGAGACGCTGAAGCAGCGGCTCAATTCCGAGGTCGAGCGCGTCGAGCGTCGCGGCGGCGAGGTTCGCCGCCAGATCACCGACCAGGTCGTCGACCAGGCGCGCAAGGCGCGCAAGCGGGTCGAGCCGGTCGTGCGCGAGCGCGTCGAGCCCGTCTATCGCGAGCGGGTCGAGCCGGTCGTGCGCGAGCGCGTCCAGCCCGTCTATCGCGAGCGGCTGGAGCCGGCGGTGAAGCGGGTGCGCGAGCGCATCTGAGGCTTAGCCCGGGCCGCCGATGAGAGGCGGCGGGCCCGGAGAGAACTGCTCGCATGACCCGGCCGCGGTTTTTGTGGCGGCCGTGATGTTGAGCAGTGCAGCAACCTCTCCTCCCTCGAAAACCGGGCCCTTGTGGCCCGGTTTTCATGTGTTCGGGCGGTGGGGCGGGGCGGGGGCCCGCCTGCTGCTCGCTGTGAAACAGACTCGATCGGCGAACCCCCACCGCTTGAACAGGGCCGGGGAGCGAGGTTTGCCAACATGGGGGCGTGATCTCGAAGGAGCAGGTGAACGAGAAGCTGCGGGCGGTGATCGATCCCGAGCTGCGCCGCTCGATCGTGGATCTGGGCATGGTGCGGTCGATCGAGATCGGCGACGACGGCCGTGTGAATGTGGTCGTCTCGCTGACCACGCCGGGCTGCCCGATTCGATCGCACTTCCAGAACGCGGTGGTCGAGAACGTCGCCGAGCTCGACGGGGTGAGCGCGGTCGAGGTCGGGTTCGACGTGCTCTCCGAGGGCGAGAAGTCTAATCTGCAGCAGAAGCTGGGCCGGCGCAACCTGCCCGAGGGCACGCTGGCCCAGGTGAAG
>CAYZPZ010000019.1:0-15988 GCA_964480205.1 uncultured Conexibacteraceae bacterium | reverse complement strand
CGGCGGGCCCAACGTCGTGATCGAGGGCTGCGATCTGTTCATCGGCCTCTCCGGGCCCGGCCTGATCGAGGCCGACTCACTGGCGAAGATGAACGACGACGCGATCGTGTTCGCGATGGCCAACCCCGTTCCCGAGGTGATGCCCGAGGACGCCGATCCCCACGTGCGGATCATGGCCACCGGCCGCTCCGACTACCCCAACCAGATCAACAACGTCCTCTGCTTCCCTGGCATCTTCCGAGGCGCCCTGGACGCGGGCGCGCCCCGTATCACCGAGGAGATGAAGCTCGCGGCGGCCCACGGGATCGCCGAGGTGGTCACCGAGGACGACCTCTCCGACGACTACATCATCCCCTCGGTCTTCAACCGCGACGTCGCCCCCGCCGTCGCCCAGGCCGTGGTCGAGGAGGCCAAGCGCGAGGGCCTGGCGCGGGTCTCCGAGGAGACCGGCACCTTCCAGATCGTCGAGCCCGACGCCTCCAGCGACGGCGCCGGGGCGGCCGCCTAGCCGAGGCCCATTCCTCGCCTCGTTAGCATCACGCCCCCGATGCGGGTGTTGATCACAGGCGCCAGCGGGCTGCTGGGTTCATCCGTCGCCGACGCCCTGCTGGCGCGCGGCGACGAGGTGGTCGGGCTGACCCGCGAGCCGGAGCGGGCGCGGCCGAAGAACCCGACGGTCAACTGGCACGCCTGGGAGCCCGGCAGCGAGCGGCCACCGCCCGAGGCGCTGGCCGAGGTGGACGCGGTGGTCAACCTGATCGGCGAAGAGATCAACCAGCGCCTCACCGAACAGGCGAAGCGGCGGATTCGCGAGAGCCGGGTGACCGCCGCTCGCAACCTGATCCAGGGGATCGCAGCCGCTGAGGTGCGCCCCAAGGTCTTCGTCGGGCAGTCCGCGGTCGGCTACTACGGCGACCGCGGCGCGCAGATCCTCGATGAGGAGAGCGAGCGAGGCGAGGGCTGGATCGCCGACGTGGTCACCGAGTGGGAGGCGACCGAGCATGAGGCCGCCAGCCACGTCGACCGGCTGGTGATCCTGCGCACCGCGCCGATCCTGACCAAGCACAGCGGCCTGCTCAAGCAGCTGGCCCTTCCCTTCAAGCTAGGGCTGGGCGGCCCGATCGCCGGCGGCGAACAGTACCTCTCCTGGCTCCACCTGGACGACTACGTGGGGATGGTGCTCTGGGCGCTGGAGGACGAGTCGGTGGCGGGCATCGTCAACGCCAGCGCCCCCAACCCGGCGACCAACCGGGAGTTCTCCAAGGCGCTGGGGCGGGCGCTGAACCGCCCCGCGCTGCTGCCGGTCCCGAAGCTCGCCGTGACCGCGATGCGCGGACGCGAGCTGGCCGACGCCGTGGCGGGCGGGGCCAGGGTGCTGCCCAGGCGAGCCACCGACCTCGGCTACCAGTTCCGCCACCCCGAGCTGGACGAGGCCCTCGAGGCCGCCCTCGGTTAGCCGAGACCCCGGATAGGGCACAATCGAGGGGAGGTGAACCTCGACGGCATCCACCACATAACCGCGATCACCGGCGACGCCCAGGGCAATGTCGACTTCTACGCCGGCACGCTCGGCCTGCGGATGGTGAAGAAGACGGTCAACCAGGACGACCCGACCGTCTACCACCTGTTCTACGCCGACGAGCAGGGCGATCCCGGATCCGACATCACCTTCTTCGAGTACCCCGACGCCGCCCCGGGCCGGGCCGGCGACGGGATGATCCACACGATCGGCTGGCGGGTCGGCTCCGCCGAGGCGCTGGAGTTCTGGGCGGAGCGCCTGGGCGGCCGCGGGGTCGAGGTGGAGCGAGACGGCGAGCGGTTGCGCTTCGACGACCCCGAGGGCCTCACCCATGAGCTGCGCGTGAGCGAGGTCTCCGACGAGCCGCTGATCGCCGAGCACCCGGAGATCCCCGGCGAGCTGGCGCTGCAGGGCTTCGATGGGGTGCGCGCCTACTCCAGCAACCCGGAGGCGAGCCGCGAGCTGTTCGAGCGGACGCTCTCCTTCGAGCCCTCCGGGGACGGCTGGGAGATCCGCGGCCCCGCGCGGGGGGGCCTCTACGCCTTCGACGAGCCACCCGCCGAACGCGGCGTGCAGGGCGCGGGGACCGTCCACCACATCGCCTGGGCCTCCCAGATGGACGACCACGAGAAGTGGCGCTCACGAGTGATCGAGGGGGGCGCCCGGCCCACCCCGGTGATCGATCGCTTCTACTTCCGCTCGATCTACTTCCGCGAGCCGAGCGGGGTCCTGTTCGAGATCGCCACCCTCGGTCCGGGCTTCACCGCCGACGAGCCGGCCGAGAGCCTCGGCGAGCGGCTCTCTTTGCCGCCCGACTACGAGCACCTGCGCGAGAAGATCGAGGCCGTGGTGACCCCGATCACCAATCCGCGGGTCGCCGCCAAGAGCGGCTAGTTCCGCCGGCCCCGGCTCGGATAGCGTTGCCGGAATGAACGGCGAGGTGGTCCACCGCGTGCGCGAGCCCGCGGCCGAGCCGGAGGGCGCCCTGGTGCTGCTGCATGGGCGCGGCGTGGACGAGAGCGACCTCTACCCGCTGCTCGACGAGCTCGATCCGGAGCGCCGGCTGGTCGGCCTCACACCCGGCGCGCCGCTCACCAACGTCCCTCCCGGTGGCCGGCACTGGTACGTGATCGAGCAGATCGGCAAGCCCGACGAGGAGACATTCGTCGCCAGCATGGACATGACCGCGAAGTCCGTCGACGAGTTCCTGCGCGAGCGGGGGCTCGGCTGGGATCGCACAGTGATCGGCGGCTTCAGCCAGGGCGGCGCCGTCGCCACCGCGCTGGCGCTTGGCACCGGCCGGCCCAGGCCGGCCGGGCTGCTGGCGATGAGCTGCTTTTTGCCGATGGTCCGTGGCTGGCGCCTCGACGTGCACGCCAAGCGCGACCTGCCCGCCTATATCACTCACGGCGCCTTCGACAACGTGATCCCGGTGGGGTTCGGGCGGCGCCTCCGCGACGTGCTGCTGGAGGAGGGGCCTCTCGACGTCACCTATCGGGAGACGCGCATCCTGCACTCAGTCGACCCCGAGCTGCTGCCCGAGATGCGCTCCTGGCTGCTGGCACGGACGGGCGGCCCCGACCCGGTACACGAGGGCCCGCGCTCGGAGATCTAGGCCAGTCAGCTACCCGGGCAGATCGGTTCGGCCGGTCGATCGCCGGGCCCGTAGGGCTGGATCGCGCACAGCGTCGTATCGCCATCGTCGGTGATCGAGTAGCGCCCCAGCACCGACTCGGGTCGATCGGCGCCGAGCAGCTCGTCCGCCACCGAGGCGCGGAAGTCGCCGCCATCCCGCCTCGCCCCCTCGATTGCCGCCAGCAGCAGCGCCATCGCCTCGTAGCCATAGGCGGCAAGGGGCCCGGGAGCTCGCGCGAAGCGCTGCTCGAATCGCCCGGCGAAGCCCGCGTCGGCGAGGTTGGCGGGATCGAGCGCGGGAGCGAGCCGGCGCCGCGGCGCCGTCAGCGAGGCCTCGCCGTCGCGCTCGGGCTCGAAGACGACCTCGGCTCGATCGCTTCGGGCGACCACCTCAAGCCCGGCCTCGCCCGCCGCCCGCTCGAACTCCGCGACGCTGAGCTCCTCGTAGGACGAGCGCGGCCGTGCGGCGGCGACGCGCCGGGCGCCGGATTCCGACGCCAGCTCGGCGGCCGCGGCCGCCACCGCGGCGTCATCGGGGATCACTCGTGCGAAGCTCGCCTCGCCCGACGGCTGGTAGCGATCGGGGGAGTCCGGATAGCCCTTCGCCGGCCGGGTCAGGTCCACTCCCCCGGCGGCCGGCGAGACCTGGGCGATCCCGGCCTGATTGGTGATCGGCAGGGACGTGCGGGTCGGCTGCGAGTCGAGCTCGCCGATATAGCCGGCGGTGCTCGAGTCCTGCGCGGCGGTGCGAGCGTTCTCGCCCACCGCAACGGGATCCCATGGCTCGCCCCGGGCGTCGTCGAGGTACTCCGCCCGCACCTCGAGCTCCGCGGCCCTCCCGTCCGCCTCCTCCAGCGCGAGCCTCGCCCCGTCGGCCGCATTCCGGCCGTCGGCGGCCCGCGGTCCGGTCAGCGGCAGGCTGACGTAGACGGTCACCGGGCCGTCTGTGCGCCCGCCGCCCGAGCCACCACATCCGATCGCGGCCGGCGCCAGGAGCGCCGCTGCCAGCCAGGCCACGGCCCTAACCGAAGAACACCTCCGCCTCGCGGTAGAGCTCCTCGGGAACGACCTTGAGCTCCGCCGTCGCCTCGGCCAGCCCGACCAGCTCGATCCCGGTCCCCCGCAGGGCAGTCATCTTTCCCCACTCGGCGCGGTCGGCGGCGTCGATCGCGTGCAGGCCGAAGCGGGTGGCCAGCACCCGGTCGAAGGCGGTCGGCGTGCCGCCCCGCTGGACGTGGCCAAGCACCGTCGCCCTCGCCTCGTAGCCCGTGCGCTGCTCGATCTCCCTCTCCAGCCAGTGGGCGATGCCACCGAGGCGCACGTGGCCGAACTCGTCGACCGCGCCGTCCTGGGTCTCGGGCATCCCGCCCTTCGGCTGGGCCCCCTCGGCGACGACGATGATCGGCGAGTACTGGCTCTCGAAGCGGCGCTCGATGTAGTCGCAGACGCGATCCAGGTCGAACTCCTGCTCGGGGATCAGGATCACGTTGGCGCCGCCGGCCAGCCCGGCATGGAAGGCGATCCAGCCGGCGTGGCGACCCATCACCTCGCAGATCAGGGTGCGGCGGTGGCTCTCCGCGGTGGTGTGCAGCCGGTCGATCGCGGCCATCGCGATGTTGACCGCGGTGTCGAATCCGAAGGTGTAGTCGGTGGCGCCGAGATCGTTGTCGATCGTCTTCGGCACCCCGATCACCCTGATCCCCTGCTCGCTCAGCTCGGTGGCGGCGCCGAGCGTGTCCTCTCCCCCGATAGCGATCAGCCCGTCCACCCCCGCCTCGGCGAGGTTCCCCTTGACTCGCTCGATGCCTCCCTCCTCCTTGAGAGGATTGGTGCGCGAGGAGCCGAGGATGGTCCCGCCTCGGGGGAGGATCCCGCGCACCTCGGGGATGCCCAGCGGCTGGCTCTCGCCCTCCAGCGGCCCGCGCCAGCCGTCGCGGTAGCCGACGAACTCGTGGCCCCCCTCGCTCACCCCCTTGCGGACGATGGCCCGGATCACGGCGTTGAGGCCGGGGCAGTCCCCCCCGCCGGTGAGCACACCGATCCGCATGCCCTCAGCCACCCCGGCCGGGCTACGCGCGGGTCAGCCAGTCGATGATCGGCTCGGAGACGCGGAGCAGCGCGCCGGTGAAGAGGCCGCCGAGGAAGAGCAAGCCGCAGACCGGCCCCGCGAGCCCGAAGGCGTAGCCGATCACCATCGCGCTGGCGCCGGCGACCGTGAAGCCAAGCAGCATCATCGCCGCAGAATCTATCCCACGCTCACGATCGCGTCGATCTCGACCAGCGCGCCCTTGGGGAGCGATTCGACGCCCACCGCCGCCCGCGCGGGCGGGGCATCCCCGAAGAAGCTCGCGTAGGCCTGGTTGATCTCCGCGAATTGATCGAGGCGGGTCGTGTAGACGGTCAGCCTCAGCGCTCGGCCGAGCGCCGTGCCGGCGGCCTCGCAGACCGCCTCGAGGTTGCGCAGGCACTGGCCCGCCTGCTCGGCGGGGGTCTCCCCCACGATCTCCCCGGAGTCCGGGTCGAGCGGGATCTGGCCCGAGCAGAACAGCAGGCTGCCGAAGGCGATCCCCTGGCTGTAGGGGCCGATCGCCGCCGGTGCCGCATCCGTCTCTATCGGGGTGCGCTTCTCGCTCATCGCGTGCTCCTTTCGGGACTCGCATGCTGCAGCTCCACCGCATAGCCGCGGGCGCGAAGCTCCTCGACGATCGCCGCGGTGTGCTCGCGGCCCCGGGTCTCGAGGATCAGCTCCAGGCCGCTCTCGGCGACGTGTAGGTCGACCGCCTCGCGGACGTGCCGGACGTCGACGACGTTGGCGCCGCTCTCGCCCACCGCCTCCAGCAGCCGCGCCAGCGACCCGGGCCGATCGGAGATCGTGGTGAAGAGGACGGCGCCACGGCCGTGACGGGCGCCGCTGCGCCGGGCGATCGCGGCGAGCACGGTCTCGTCGACGTTGCCGCCCGAGATGACGATCGCGGTGGTCCCCACGGTCGCCGGCGCGACCCGGCCCGAGGCGATCGCGGCCACCCCCACCGCCCCCGCGCCCTCAACCACCAGCTTCGCCTCGGCGAGCAGCTCCGCCATCGCGTCGCCCACCTCGTCCTCGGAGACGATCTCGACCGCGTCGAGCCAGCGCCGGATCAGCGGCAGGGTGATCTCTCCCGGGCGCTTCACCGCGATTCCGTCTGCGACGGTATCCGCGGGGGTCACCTCCACCGGTTCACCGCCCGCGATCGAGTCGGGGTAGGGAGCGCAGCCCGCGACCTGAACGCCCACCACCTCAGCGTTCGGGAGCCGGGACTTGACCGCGATCGCTACCCCGGACGACAACCCGCCACCCCCGAGCGGCAGGATCACCTTGGCGAGGTCCTCGATCTGCTCGAGCAGCTCGAGGCCGATGGTCCCCTGTCCCGCGATCACCACCGGATCGTCGAAGGGATGAACCAGGGTGAGGCCGCCCGCGTCGGCGCGCTCGCCGGCCAGCGTGAGGCAGTCCTCGACCGTGCCCGGACAGCGGTGCACCCGGGCGCCGAGCCGCACGGCGGGCTCCGTCTTCGAGATCGGCGCGTCCTCGGGCACGAACAGCTCGCAGGGAACGTCGAACCGCCGGGCGGCCCAGGCCAGGCCGCGCCCGTGGTTGCCGGCCGAGCCGGCGGCCACCCCGCGCTCGGCCTCCCGTCCGATGGAGGCGAGCTTGGCGGCGGCGCCGCGGACCTTGAACGCCCCCGTCTGCTGGAGGTTCTCGGCCTTGAGGGCGATGGGGCCGCCGAGCAGCTCGTCGATAGCCGGCAGCCGCAGCGCCGGGGTTCGCAGGCAGTGTCGGTCCACCGCCTCGCGCGCGGCGAGGATCTGCTCGAGGCCGATCTCACCGCGCTCGCCCATCGGCTCAGCGCTCCCTGCTCAGGGCCCCGCGCATATCGCGCAGGAGACCCAAGACCTCCTCGGTCGCCTGCTCGAGCGAGGAGGCGTCAGCGACGGCTCGCACCAGCCGGCTGCCGATGATCACCCCGTCGGCGTGCGCGGCGACAGCCGACGCCTGCTCGGGCGTGGAGATCCCGAATCCGACCGCGACCGGCACCTCGGCCTCGGCCCGGGTCGCCTCGATCAGCGCCGTCAGCTCCTCCGGCAGGCGCTCGCGCTCGCCGGTGACGCCCACGGTCGAGACCAGGTAGACGAAGCCGCGCGCGCCGGCGCAGATTCGGCGGCGCCGCTCGGGCGGGGTGGTGGGCGCGATCAGCGGCACCAGCGCCAGGCCCTGCGCCCGCAGGGCGTCGCGCACCGGGTCGGCCTCCTCCAGCGGCAGGTCCGGCGCGATCGCGCCCGCGGCCCCGGCCTCGGCGAGCCGGGCGGCGATGGCCTCGGGGCCGCCCCCGGCCAGGATCATGTTCGCGTAGACCATCGCCACCACCGGGACCCGCTCGGCTACCGCCGAGCAGACGCCGAGGGCGGAGTCCAGGGTCGCGCCGGACTCGAGCGCGGCGGTCGCCGCCGCGTGGATCACAGGGCCGTCGGCGAGGGGATCGGAGAAGGGAATGCCGAGCTCGATCAGGTCGGCGCCCGCGTCCGCGTAGGCCTCGGCCACCGCCGCCGCCCCGGCCTCATCGGGAAAGCCGCCCATCAGATAGGGCATCAGCGCCGCCCGGCCCTCGTCGCGCGCCCCGGCGAAGGCCGCGGCGATCCGGTCGGCGGGGTGCTGGCCGGCCGCCGCCGGCTCGGGGTCGGTCACCGCGCGCTCAGCCATTGAGCTCGGCGAGCTTCGCCGTCACCTCGTCCAGGTCCTTGTCGCCGCGGCCGCTCAAACAGAGGAGGTCGTAGCCGTCCCCGCCCCCATCACCGGCCAGGAGCCAGGCAATCGCGTGGGCCGGCTCCAGCGCCGGGATGATCCCCTCCAGGCGCGTCAGCTCGCGGAAGGCGCGCAGGGCGTCGGCGTCGTCGACCGCGACGTAGCGCGCCCGCCCCGAGTCGCGCAGGTGAGCGTGCTCCGGCCCGACCCCGGGATAGTCGAGGCCGGCAGAGACCGAGTGCGCCTCGAGGATCTGGCCGGCCTCGTCGGCGAGCACCGCCGACAGGGCACCGTGCAGGACGCCGGTGGAGCCAGCCACCAGCGAGGCGCCGTGGCGCCCGCTGGCAAGCCCCTCGCCCGCCGCCTCGACCCCGATCAGCTCGCAGGGGTCCTCGAGGAAGGCGTAGAAGGTCCCGATCGCGTTCGATCCGCCGCCGACGCAGGCGATCACCCGGTCGGGAAGGGCCCCCTCGGCCTCCAGGGCCTGGGAGCGGGCTTCGTCGCCGATCACGCGCTGCAGATCTCGCACCAGCGCCGGATAGGGAGCCGGCCCCACCACCGAACCGATCACGTAGTGGGTGTCCTCGGCAGTGGCCACCCAGTCGCGGATCGCGGCGCTGACCGCCTCCTTCAGCGTCCGCGCTCCCGCCTCAACCGGCTCCACGCTCGCCCCCAGCAGCTCCATCCGTGCCACGTTGGGGGCCTGGCGGCGGATGTCCTCGGTGCCCATGTAGACGACGCAGTCCAGGCCGAGCAGGGCGCAGGCCGTGGCGATGGCGACGCCGTGCTGGCCGGCGCCGGTCTCGGCGATCACACGGCTCTTGCCCATCCGCTTCGCCAGCAGCGCCTGGCCGACCGCGTTGTTGATCTTGTGGGCACCGGTGTGAGCGAGGTCCTCTCGCTTCAGATAGACCCGCCGCCCGACCCGCTCGGAGAGCCGCTCAGCCGGATACAGCGGGGTGGGCCGTCCGACGAAGTCGCGCAGGAGCCGCCCCAGCTCCGCCTGAAAGCCCTCGTCGACCCTGGCCTCCGCCCAGGCCGCACTGAGATCATCGAGGGTGCCGATCAGGGTCTCGGGGACGAAGCGCCCGCCATAGTCGCCGAAGCGCTCCTCGATCGGCGCCGCTGGGGCACCCGCCGCGCTCATCGCGCCGCCGCTCCTCGCATCCGCTCTCGCGCGCGCAGGGCCGCGTCGGCCATGTTCACCGCCTCGATGAAGGCCGAGACCTCGGCGTGGTCCTTGCGCCCGGGCTCGGCCTCGACCCCGCTGACCACGTCGACGCCGAAAGGGCGTGCGATCTCGATCGCCCGCCCCACGTTGCCCGCGTCCAGCCCGCCGGCCAGGACCATGGGGACCTTCGAGCGGCGTCCCGCCAGCAGCTCCCAGTCGAAGCTCTCCCCAGTTCCGCCCCGGCTGCTCGGGCGATGCGTGTCGAACAGGTGCAGGTCGGTGCGGAAGGCCTCGGCGCCGTGCACGTCGGCGGAGCTGCGCACCCGGAACGCCTTCATCACCTTGGCGCCCGTGCGACGGGCCGCTTCGGTGCAGAACGAGGGCCCCTCGTCACCGTGGAGCTGAAGCAGGGTCAGATTCTCGCGCTCGGCTGCCTCGACCACCTCCTCGAGGGGGGAGTTGACGAAGACGCCGGCGATCTCGCAGCGGCGCTTCAGCGCGGCGCCGATCCGCTCGGCGATGGCCGGCTGCACATATCGGGCGCTTTCAGGATGGTGGATCAGGCCGATCGCCCAGGCGCCCGCCTCCACCGCCTGCTCGGCGTCAGCGAGGCTGGTCATGCCGCAGATCTTCACCTTGGTCACGCGTACAAGGGTCGCAGACGCTCCTCGCAACCGGTGAGGAGCGCGCTTCAAGCCGTGCCTGGAATTGGGCGGCGGCCGGCTAGCGGCGCGGCTCGACCGCCGCGTCCTCGATCTGCGCAGGGCGCTCGCCGAGGGTGACCGTGACCTCGCGCTCGTCGCCGTCGCGCAGCACGGTGAGCCTCATCTCGTCCCCGGGCTCCGCCGCGTTGACCGCGGAGATCACCTCGTCCATGCCCGAGATCTTCTCGCCGTCGAGCTCGACGATGATGTCGCCGCCCTCGGGGATGGCGAGGCCGCCGACGGTGGTCTCCCCGGTGGCGCCCTCGATGCCAGCCTTGTCGGCGGGCCCGTTCTGGACCACGCTCTCGACCAGCACGCCCCGATCCACGGCGAGGTCGAGCGCCTCCGCCGCCTCGGGCGTAAGGTCGCCGCCGCTGATCCCCAGGTAGGCGCGTTCCACGGTGCCGTCGTCGAGCAGCTGCTCGGCGACGTCCCGCGCGGTCTCGATCGGGACCGCGAAGGCGACGCCCTGGTTGCCGCCGCCGCTGGTGGCGATCTGTGAGTTGATCCCGATCACCCGACCGGAGGCGTCGAGCAGGGGCCCGCCGGAGTTGCCGGGGTTGACCGCGGCATCGGTCTGCAGCACGTCGCTGATCGAGAACCCGTTGGGGGCCTGGATCTGGCGCTGCTTGGCGGAGACGATGCCGCTGGTCACGGTGCGATCGAGGCCGAAGGGGTTGCCGATCGCCACCACAGGGTCGCCGATCTCGACCTGCGAGGAGTCGCCCATCTCGAGGGGCTGCAAGCCGTCGCTCTCCTCGACGCGCAGGAGGGCTACGTCGGAGGAGGGGTCCGCGCCGACCAGCTCGGCCTCGCGGGTCTCGTTCTCCTCACCCACCTGGACGGTGATCCGCTCGGCGCCGTCCACGACGTGGGAGTTGGTGAGGACGTGCCCGTCGCCGTCGATCGCGAAGCCGGAACCGCTCGCAGTCCCTCCCCCGTCCGGCTGCGGGAGCCCGAGCGGGTCGCTCTGGGTCTGGCCGCCCTGGGCGCGGACCGAGACCACGCCGTCGGCGCTGCGCTTGTAGATCTGGGCAACGGCGCTGTCGTCCGCGCCGTCGCTGACCGGGCTGCTCAGGGCGGTGCCGAGCTGGGGCTCGTCACCGTCGTCGCCGATCCAGCCGGCGGCGATCGCCACCAGGCCGAAGACGGCGACCACTAGCCCGCCCAGCAGGGCCGAGCCGAAGGGGCTGGATGCGAATGTCCTCGCTCGCGACATCGGAGGAAGTGTGGACACGGCCCCTCAACCGCGCCTAAGGCGCGGCTGAGAGCCCCGTAAGGTGAGGCGCACGATGAACGTCCCGCGCACCCCCCTATAGAGGGGGCACGAGGGACGTTGTCGCGGCGCCCCCACCATGAACGTCCCGCGCACCCCCCTGTGGCGTGGGTATGCGGGACGTTCTCGGTGAAGGAGGCGCGGCTTGCTAGCCGCGGCGGTAGAGCCGCGTGGTCAGCGGCAGGAAGACCGCGGTCAGCAGCGCCGCCGTGCCCAGGACCACGATCAGGTTCTCGCCCTCCAGGGTTCCGTCCATCAGCCCGCGGCAGGAGCTGACCAGATGCGAGATCGGGTTCACGTCCACGAACGCCTTCAGGCCGGCCGGCAGCGTGTCCGGATCGACGTAGACGTTGCTGAGGAACGTGAGGGGGAAGATGCTCATGAACCCGGCGTTCATCACCGCGTTCGGAGAGCGCATCAGCAGCCCCACGGTCGTGAACACCCAGGAGAGCCCGAACGCGAACACGACGACCAGCCCGACCGCGGCGAGCGTCCCCGGGACGCCGTTCCCGGGCCGGTAGCCGAGGATCAGCCCGACCACGATGATCACGGTGGCCCCGACCATGTAACGAACCGTGTCGCCGAGCAGGGCTCCCAGCAGCGGCGCCGGCCGCCAGATCGGCAGCGAGCGGAAGCGGTCGACCACGCCCTTGGTGAGGTCGGTGTTGATCGCGATCCCCGAGTAGACGGTGGTGAAGATCACCGAGACGACGAGCACGCCCGGGAGGATGAAGTCCCGGTACTCGCCGGTAGAGCCCGCGATCGCGCCGCCGAACAGGTAGGTGAACATGAGCACGAACATCACGGGCGTGATCGTCACGTCCAGCAGCTGCTCGGGGACGTGCTTCACCTTCAGCATCCCGCGCCAGCCGAACGTGAGCGCGGCGGAAACGGCGCCCGCGCGCGGGGGGCGCTCCCCCGGGGCGAGCGCCTTGCGGACGAGCTCCTCCTCGAGAGTCGGGGCGCCGGTGGTCTGTGTGGTCGCGTCCGTGCTCATGCCGCCTCCTCTTTCTCGAGTTCGCTGCCGTTCTCGGATTGATCCTCGGCGGGATGGCCGGTGAGGGCGAGGAAGACCTCGTCCAGGCTCGGCTGGCCGAGCGAAAAGCCGGCCACCTCGATCCCGTTGCGGCCGAGCTCGTCCACAACCGCCGCGGCCGTGTCCGCGTCAGCGCAGGGCGCCGACAGCGCGGCGGGGTCGCTCTCCAGCGCCACCGAGTCCAACCGGCCGGCGACCACCCGCTCGGCCTCGGTGCGCCGCTCGGGGTCGAGCAGTCTGACGTGCAGGGCCGACTGGCCGACCGAGGACTTCAGCTGCGCTGGGGTTCCCTCGGCGATCACCTTGCCGTGGTCGATCACCGCGATCCCCTCGCAGAGCTGGTCGGCCTCCTCCAGGTACTGCGTGCAGAGCAGGATCGTGGTCCCCGATCCGGCCAGCGCCCGGATGATGTCCCAGACCTGGTTCCGCGAGCGCGGATCGAGCCCGGTGGTCGGCTCGTCCAGGAACATCACCGGCGGGGTGAGGACCAGGCTGGCGGCGATGTCGAGCCGCCGGCGCATTCCTCCGGAGTAGTTCTTGACCAGGCGATTGCCGGCGTCGCTGAGAGCGAAGGCCTCGAGCAGCTCGTCGGCGCGACGCTTCGCGCGGTCGCGCTTGAAGCCGAGCAGGCGTGCGAGCAAGACCAGGTTCTCGCGGCCGGTGAGGTCCTCGTCCACCGAGGCGAGCTGGCCGGTGAGACTGACCTGCCCCCGTACCGCGTCGGCCTCGGAGACGATGTCGTGCCCGAGCACGCGGGCCGATCCCTGATCGGGCTTGAGCAGGGTCGCCAGCATCTTGATAGTGGTGGTCTTGCCGGCGCCGTTCGGCCCCAGCACGCCATAGACGGAGCCCGTCCGGACGGCGAGGCTGACGCCGTCCACCGCCTTGGTCTCGCCGAAGCTCTTGGCCAGGTCGCTGGCCTCGATCGCGAGTGTCGCTTGAGTTGCCATCCCCCTCCTTGGGGTCGGATTCGGTCGGTCTTTTACTAGACCGCCGCGTCGTCCGGAACTAATCGATCGAGCTTTGTACGGCTCGTACTAGAGGAAGTGCTCGCGGGTGGACTCCTCGTCGGCGGTGAGCTCGCGGATCTTCGCCTCGGGATCGGCGGCGCTCATCAGCGCCTCCCCGATCAGCACTGCATCGACGCCCCGGTCCTCCAGCTCCTCGAGCGCAGCGCGGTCGGAGATGCCGCTCTCGGAGACGACGGCCTTGCCCGCGGGCACGTCGGTGATCAGCTCCAGGGTGGTCTGGGGGTCGACGCTGAAGTCCTCGAGGTCGCGATTGTTGATCCCGAGCACGTCGGCGTCGACAGCCAGCGCCCGCTCCAGCTCCCGCTCGTCGTGGACCTCGACCAGGCAGTCCAGGTCCAGGGCGCGGGCCAGCTCATGCAGCGACGCCAGCTCCTCGTCGGGGAGCGCGGCCACGATCAACAGCGCCGCGTCGGCCCCGTGCGCCGCCGCCTCGTAGAGCTGGTAGGGGTCGACGATGAAGTCCTTCTGCAGGATCGGCAGCTCGCAGGCGCCCCTGGCATCGCGCAGATCGGCGAGGCTGCCGTCGAAGTGAGCCTCGTCGGTGAGCACGGAGAGGGCCGCGGCGCCGCCCTGCTCGTATGCCTTGACCACCTCGGCGACTGTGGCGCCGTCGCGAATCGCACCCGCGCTGGGCGAACGGCGCTTGAACTCAGCGATCAGCGACAGCCCGGGGCGGGTCACTGCCTCGCGGAAGGGCCTCTGCTCGGAGCGCGAGCCGAGCTGCGCCTCCAGGTCCGCCTGCTGCGTCTGTGCCCGGCGGCGGTCGACGCCCTGGCGGGCGGCATCGACGAGCTGTTCGATCATGCCCATCGGGGTCCGACCTTAGCTGGCCTGGGGGGCGAGCTGTCCCGAGCGCGCGACCAGCCGCTCCAGGACCTCCCCCGCCTTGCCGGAGTCGACGGCGTCGGTGGCCTGCCTGACGCCGTCGCCCAGGTTGACCGCCGCGCCGCCGACATATATCGCGGCGCCCGCGTTGAGCAGCGCGACGTCGCGGGCCGGCCCCTGCTCGCCGGCCAGGACCTGCCGCGCGATCTCGGCGTTCTCTGCGGGCTCGCCGCCCGCGATCTGCTCCAGCGAGGCCTGCCCCACTCCGACGTCATCGGGCTCCACGAACCACTCCTCGGTGCCGCCGTCGGCGACCTCGACCACCCGGGTGCGGCCGGTGATCGAGAGCTCGTCCATGCCGTCATCGCCGGAGACCACCATCGCATGCTCGCAGCCGAGTGCGACCAGCGCCTCGGCGATCGTCTCCTGGTAGCTGCGGTCTGAGACGCCGAGCAGCTGGCGGCGGGCGCCGGCGGGATTGGTGAGCGGGCCGAGGAAGTTGAAGATCGTCCGCACCGCCAGCTCCTTGCGCACGGGGACGACGTGCGCGGTGGCCTTGTGGTGCTTCGGCGCGAACATGAATCCGAAGCCGAGGTCGGCGATGCAGCTCGCCACGCCGGCCGGGTCGAGCTCGATCCTCACGCCGAGCGCCTCGAGCACGTCGGCCGAGCCGCACTTGCTGGTCGCCGAGCGGTTGCCGTGCTTGGCGACGCGCGCCCTCGCCCCGGCGGCGATCAGCGCCGCCACGGTCGAGATGTTGAAGGTGGTCGGCCCTCCCCCAGTTCCCGCGGTGTCGACCAGTCCCTCGGGATCGACCTCGACCTCGGCGGCCAGCCGGCGCATCGTGCGCGCCAGGCCGACCAGCTCAGGCACGGTCTCGCCCTTGGCCCGCAGTCCGATCAGAAACGCGGCGATCTGAACCTCGCTCGCGCGGCCCTCCATGATCTCGGCCAGCGCGGCCGAGGTGTGATCCGCGGTCAGGTGCGTGCCGGCGCAGACCTCGTCGATCGCGCGGGTGAGGATGTCGTTCGGCATCAGCCGGGGCCCGGCGGGCGGAGATTCATTCGGCCAGGAAGTTATCCAGCAGATGCTTGCCCTGCGGCGTGAGCACCGACTCGGGGTGGAACTGCACACCCTCGGCGGGCAGATCGCGATGGCGCACGCCCATCACCACGTCCCCGTAGGTGGAGGTGACCTCGAGCGCGCCGGGCAGATCGGGGTCTGCGATCAGGGAGTGGTAGCGGGCGGCCATCAGGGGGCTGGGCAGGCCGCGGTAGATCGCCTTGCCGTCGTGCTGCACCGCCGCGTCCTTGCCGTGGATCGGATCGCCGACCACGACCTTTCCCCCGAACGCCTCGACCAGCGACTGGTGCCCGAGGCAGACGCCGAGCACCGGGGTCCCCGCCTCCGCGAAGCGCCGCACCGCCTCGATCGAGATCCCGGCCTCGGCCGGGGTGCACGGACCGGGCGAGATCACCAGCCGATCGGGCTGGCGCTCCAGCAGCTCGTCCACCGTGGCCCGGTCGTTTCTCACCACCTCCACCTCGGCCCCAAGCTCGCCCAGGAACTGGACCAGGTTGTAAGTGAAGGAGTCGTAGTTGTCGATCACCAGCACGCGGGTCATCTCACGGCCACTCCGGCTGCTCGGCGGCGAGTTCGACGGCTCGGAAGACCGCCTTAGCCTTGTTCACGGACTCGTTGTACTCGTAGTCGGGTTTGGCGTCGGCGACGGTGCCGCCGCCCGCCTGGACGTGGACCTTGCCGTCCTTGACCACCACGGTGCGGATGTGGATCGCGGTGTCGAGGTCGCCGCCGTAGGAGAGGTAGCCGATCGCGCCGCCGTATGAGCCGCGCTTGTCGCTCTCGAGCTCGTCGATGATCTCCATCGCCCTCACCTTGGGGGCGCCGGAGAGCGTTCCGGCCGGCAGCACCCAGCGCAGCACGTCCATCGACCCGATCCCCCGGCGGAGCTTGCCCGAGACCTGGCTGACGATGTGGAGCACGTGCGAGT
>CAYZPZ010000018.1:0-16028 GCA_964480205.1 uncultured Conexibacteraceae bacterium | reverse complement strand
AGTTCCGCGGCGACGTGCGGGCCTGCGACGTGCACATCTCCAACCTGCGCCAGAAAGTGGAGCGCGACCCGCAGAACCCCGAGCTGGTGCAGACCGTGCGCCGGGTCGGGTACCGGCTGGCAGCGGACTGAGCGGCCTAGCGGCCGCTCAGGTGGTAGCCGCCGCGATAGCTGCTGCGCGCGCCGGCGATCCGGACCGAGCCCGAGGATAGATGCGCCGCCGGAGCCCTGCGGCCGGGCCCGGCACCGCCCCGCCACCGCGAGCCCTCGCCCAGGGCGGGAAGCTTGGAGTTGAGGTTCTGCACTGACGGAGTCATCTCGATTACCTGTTCGAGGGGGCGTCTCGGTCACCTGCCGGTGCTGCTGAACATCACTTTTGAGGTGATCGAGCGTCTGTCCGGGTTCTCGTGCCACGGGCCTAAGATGAGGCGCAGCAGCACGCGCCCAGGTAGCTCAGTTGGTAGAGCACAGCTCTCGTAAAGCTGCGGTCGCCGGTTCGAGTCCGGCCCTGGGCTTGGCCGCCGGCCCGCTCAGCCGCCGCCGGTGGCGCCGCCGGCGGTGTTTCGCTCGATCGTGGCGCCGCCGGTCTCGGCGACCAGGGCCGGGTCCTCGGGGGTGCCCACCGTGTAGTGGTCCACGTAGCGGCCGCAGGAGTCGGCGATCGGCGCGGTGCTGACCTCGTCCAGCCGGGTGGCGGTGACGTTGCCGAGGGAGGCGACTGCGTCGACGCCGAGCAACTTCTGCAGTCCGGAGCGATCGTCGACGGCGGTGATCGAGATCTCGATCGGCTCACCGGTCCCCTCGACCTCGCCAAGCGTCCAGAACGGGCCCTGGTCGACCCGGAACGGGATCGCGCCCTCCATGCCCTGCGGCACCTCGGCGTCGAGCCCCGGAGCCTGCACCCGCAGCGGGGAGATCTCGCTGACGTACTGGATCGAGAGGTCCCAGCGCCCCGGAGGCAGGGTGACGGTCTGCGTCGCGGTCTGACCGGGCTCGAGCGTGGTGGTGCCCGTCTGCCCAAGCTCCACGTCCGGCGCGGCGTCGGCGCGCTCGCGAGCGGTGCCGGGGGCCGGGGTGGGGTCGGGCTCGCCGCCGATCTCCCAGTAGAGGCGCTTACCGATCACGGGCTGCGGCCAGATGGTGGCGAAGCCATCGGTGGCCAGCTCCTCGGCGAACTTCGGGTTCTGGCAGCGGAAGATCCGGCCCGGCCGCGCCTCCTCGGCCAGCACCCCGAACTCGGGGGTGGGCCCGACGCGCTCCCAGAGCACGTAAGAGTCGGTGCGGTCGGCCTCGACGAAGTTGGGCGGCGGCAGGCTCTGGTACTCGGCGTCGGTGGTCACGGCGAAGTCGAACTGATCGAGGAAGGTGGGCACCGGCGTGTCGAAGTCCACCGGCAGCCGCTGCTCCTTGCCGGCCCGGGCGGGGATCTGCTCCTCGGCGTTGCGGGCGGGGCTGAGCAGCTCCGAGCCGCGCAGGTAGTAGTCGCTGTAGCGGTCGCTGGTCAGAGCCAGCACGCTGCGGCCCTGCACCTGCGGCCGCAGGCTCTCGAGCTCGTCGAAGCGGTCCGGCGGCGCCACCACCGCGTCGCGCAGGGCGAGGAAACTGGAGTAGGCGGCCACCGCGACGAAGGGCACGGCGATCAGGAGCCGCGCCCGCCCCGCCTCGGGCGCGAACAGGGCCCCGACGATGAACGCCATCACCAGCGGAGCGGGTACCAGCAGCGCCTTCGACTCCACGTAGAGCCCGGCCACGGCGACCGCGCCCAGGTAGACGACCGCCACGGTGCCCAGCGCCGCCAGCAGGGCGATCTCGCCGCGGCGCAGCCACCAGACCACGGCGAAGGCGAGCGCCGCCAGCCCTAGCGCGCCGAACAGCTCCCAGGCCTCGACGCCGCTGGTGCCGAGCAGGAAGTCGCTGCCGGGCCAGGCGCCGATCAGCTCCAGCGGGGAGACGGCGAAGCGGAGCTTCGAGTCGACGCTGGTGATCGTGCTGAAGGCGCCGGAGTCGAAGAAATCGAGGATGCGCGGGATCTCGCTGGCCACCAGCACGGCGAAGAGGAGGGCGAGGGTGAGGAGCGCCGCGCGCACCTCCCGGATCCCCTCCCGGATGCGGTCGAGCCTGCCAGCGCGGGCGGCGAGGAGCAGCCCGGCCACCGCCCAAAGCCCCAGGATCCCGGCCGGCCAGGCGAGGGCGGGCAGGCTGAAGGTGGCCACCATGCCGGCGGCGAGCACGGCGAGCCCGAAGATCAGTGCCGTGCGGCCCCGCTCGGCCCGGGGTAGCTCGCGGAGGATGAGGACGAAGCAGAGCAGGAACGCCCCGACCAGCAGCTCCTTGAAGCCGGCGACGGTGATGCTGGCCGCGGCCAGGTAGGAGACGCCGACCAGCACGGCCCCGATCGTGCGCGGCACGGGATGGAGGTCGGCGAGCAGGTTGAGCGAGGTGAGCGAGGCGACCGCCAGAGTTGCCAGCAGCAGGCCGAGGAAGCCGTAGAGCGGCTGGGTGCCGAGGCCCTCGGCGAGGGTCGCCGCGAGGCCGTGGGGACCGAGCGGGTAGCCGATCCGCACCCCCTGCGGCTCGGGCCCGGTCGGGTTCTGCAGGTAGTCGGCCCAGAGCAGGTGGCTGGCCATGTCGTTCTGGACTCCGATGCCGAGGATGCCGATCTGCCCCGAGGCGATGAAGGGCAGCGATCCGGCCAGCACCACCAGGGCGACGACTGGCAGCGCCATCGCCAGCGAGGCTCGGTCGGCGAAGCCGAGCCGCAGCCAGGCCACCGAGGCCGCGATCAGCGCGCCCAGCACCACCAGGGCGGTGGTGGTGCCGCCCGGGCCGCGGGTGGCGACCGAGCAGATCACGATCACCAGGGCGAGGCCCACCGCGGTCTCGAACCAGTGGGTCTCGCGCTTGCCGAACAGCGCGAAGAAGGCCCGCCCCAGATAGAGCGAGGCCAGCACGATGATCGCCGCCGAGGCGTAGGTAGCCAGCACGAGCGCGGAAGGCTAGATGGAGCCGCTCCTCAACGTCGGAGCCACCGCCCTAGTCCCGGGCGGGAATCGCCCTGCGCTCGGCCAGGCCCCGCTCGCGCCCCAGGGTCAGGAATTGCCTCCAGGGATAGCCCCAGCGCAGCCGCCGCAGGATCTGCCGGTCGGAGCGGCGGCGCAGTGAGCGGGCCAGCTCCCGGCGGGCGCGGATCCCCCGCCGCTGGGCGACCAGCCAGCGGTAGGAGCGCAGCTTGGCGGCGAGAAAGCGCGGGCCCCGGAGCAGGGCGTAGGCCCAGATCATCAGCTCGGTCACCGCGAGGGCCGGCGCCATCGCGGCCAGCGTCGCCCACCTGAGGTCGGCGAGCAGCATCGCGGCGCGGTTGCGCTCCAGCAGGTAGAGCTTGGTCGGGTGCATGGTCAGGTGGTAGTCGTGGCTGACCCGCGAGGCCGGCACGCAGCGGACCTCCGCCCCGATCAGCTGCAGCAGCCAGGAGAGCTGCACGTCCTCGGCGTAGAGGAAGCCGCTCTCGTCCCAGCCGCCGAGGCGGTCGAAGATTTCCCGGCGGATGACGAAGGCGCCGCCGTGGATGCCCGAGACCGGCAAGGGATCGGCGCCCGCGCTCGCCGCGGGCTCGCCCAGCAGGTGGTTGAAGCCGAGCCCGGTCACGTGCAGCTGCTGGCCCGCGGCGTTGATCGTCCCGTGATCCGACTCCAGCACGATCAGCGGGCAGACCGCACCCACCTCGGGGCTGGAGGCAAGCTCGGCGAGCAGCGGCCGCAGCCAGCCGTCCGAGACGACCACGTCCATGTTGAGCACGGCAACGTAGCGCCCCTCGGCCTCGGCGAGCGCGACGTTCACCCCGCCCGCGTAGCCGCGGTTGACGGGGCTGCGCAGCAGGCGCACCGCCTCCGATGAGGCGGCGAAGCGCTCGGCGATCTGCGGGCTGGCGTCCTCGGAGGCGTTGTCGACCACCAGGATCTCGATCAGCGGCGCGGCCGAGTCGCCGACCAGGGCGGTCAGGCAGCCCTCCAGCGCCTCGGCGCCGTTGTAGTTGACCACCACCACCGAGACCAGCGGCGCCTCGCCGGGGGATCGCTCCGCGGGCACGGTCCCCGGCTCAGCGATGCGGCTGTTCGGCACCGTAGAGCTCGTCCTCGTGGTAGCGGGAGATGCGGCCGCTGAAGACGGAGATGAACAGCACCGCCGAGAGGATCTGCAACCCGAGCACCAGCAGGCTGGTGGCGAGCACCAGGGCCCGGGTATCGGTGAAGACCTCGCCGCCGGCCCAGTCGAAGGTGAGCTGCACCAGCTTCGCGCCGGCTCCCGCGATCAGCAGCAGCGCGACGCCGGCGATCGCGAAGCGAAGCGGCTGCGAGGTCAGTCTCAGCAGCCAGGGCGAGGGCGGGTTGCCGCTCTGCACGCCGTAGAGGGCGGCGGTGATCCCGAACACGATCAGCTGGAAGGAGGCGAGCACGCCGAGCGCGGCGACGATGAAGCTGTGGATGCTGAGCCCGAAGTAGGCGGTGTCGACCGGGCCCTGGCTGAGGGCCACCGCGCCGGCCAGCGAGACCGCCATCAGCACCAGCCCCGGCAGGATGAAGCTGACCCGCGGGTTGTAGATCAGAAGCAGCACGATCACGCGGCCCAGGATGCGCAGGCCGTCCCGCCACGGGCTGAGCTTCTTCTCACCGACCCGGGGCAGGTAGTCGATCGGGAACTCGGTGATACGCAGCCCGTGCGCCTGGGCCTTGATTCCGATCTCCGTCTCGATGTCGAATCCCTTCGCCTCCAGGCCCAGCCGCAGGAAGGCGTCCCGGCGCAGCCCGTACAGCCCGCTGAGGTGATCGCCCCCCTCCAGGCCGTGGGCGATCGTGAACAGCTTGTTGAAGAACCAGTTGCCGAGCCGGTTCAGCGAGGGCATCGAGTCCTCGTCGCTGGCCCGCTTGCCGCGCACCAGGTCGTTGTCGGCGAGCAGCTCGACCAGGCGGTCGATCGCCTGGGCCGGATAGGTGGCGTCGGCGTCCATGATCACCACGTACTCGCCGCGGGCCTGAGCGATCCCGGTGCGGATCGCCACTCCCTTGCCGCGGTTGGAGGGATGGCGGATCAGCCGGCAGGGCCCGGCCTCGGCCAGCTCGGCGGTGGCGTCGGTGGAGCCGTCGTCGACGACCAGAACCTCGTAGCTGCGATCGAGATGCTCGGCGAGCTCGGAGAGCACGTGCGGCAGGGCCTCGGCCTCGTTGTAGGCGGGCAGCACGACGGTGGTCCGCACGCGCTCCGCCTCACGCGAAGGGTCGCCTGCCCTGGTCGGGGCGGTGGCGGGCATGCCCGGAAGCATAGGAGCGTCTAGCCTGCGCCGCCGTGGAGATTCCGCTGTTCGCAAACCGCCCGTCGCTGGAGCCGCTGCTCGACGAGGTGGCGGCCCGCCAGCGTGCCGTGCTCGACTCCGGCCGCTACATCCTCGGCCCCGAGGTCGAGGCCTTCGAGTCCGAGTTCGCGGCCTGGATCGGCGCCGAGCGCTGCGTGGGCGTCGCCAACGGCACCGACGCGCTGGCGATCGGCCTGCGCGCGCTGGGAGTGGTGCCCGGCGACGAGGTGATCGTGCCCTCGCTCAGCTTCTTCGCCACCGTGGAGCCGGTGGTGACGATCGGCGCCACGCCGGTCTTCTGCGACGTCGATCCCGAGAGCTGGGTGATGACGCCGGAGCTGGCCGAGCCGCTGATCACCGAGCGCACCCGCGCGCTGCTGCCGGTCCACATCTTCGGCAACCCCGCGCCGGTGCCGGAGCTGGTCGAGCTGGCCCGCCCGCGCGGGATCAGGGTGCTCGAGGACGCTGCCCAGGCCCACGGCGCCGAGCTGGGCGGGGTAAGGGCCGGTGCGCTCGGCGACGCCGCCACCTTCAGCTTCTTCCCCTCCAAGAACCTCGGGGGCTTCGGCGACGGCGGCGCGGTCCTCACCTCCGACCCCGAGGTCGAGGCGATCGCGCGGCGCCTGCGCTTCCACGGCTCCACCGACAAGTCCACCCACACCGAGGCCGGCTACAACTCCCGCCTCGACGAGCTGCAGGCCGCCGGCCTGCGGGTGCTGCTGCCGCATCTCGACGAGTGGACCGAGGCGCGGCGCGGCGTCGCCGAGGGCTACCGCGAGGCGGGCCTGGGAGAGCACGTGGCGGTCCAGGCCGAGACCGAGGGCGGCCGCAGCTGCTGGCATCTGTTCGTGGTCCGCTCGCCCGAGCGCGACCGCCTGCGCGAGGCCCTGACCGAGGCGGGGATCGGCGCCCGCCCCTACTACGAGCGCCCGCTCTACGGCCAGCCCGCGGTGGAGCGCTGGGCGCCGTCCGAGCCATTGGCGGAGGTGGAGCGGGTCTGTGCCGAGATCCTGGCGCTGCCGATGGGTACCGCCCTCGACCCCGGCGCGCCGGCCAAGGTGGCCGAGGCGGTCGGGGCTGCGATCGGCGCCAAGGCGTAGCCGGATCGTTACGAACCGCGCGTCATCTGCGGCGGCGTCTGAGCGGAGCCGCCGCCCGCCTCAGCGCCAGCGCTCCAGCAGGTCCTCGTCGCCCACCTCGCGGATCCGGCGGGCGGGGACGCCGACCACCACCGCGCGGGCCGGGACGTCCTCGGTGACCACGGCGCCGGCGCCTACGAAGGCCTCCTCACCGACCTCGACGCCGGGGCAGATCACCGCCCCGCCGCCCACCCGGCAGGCCCGGCGCAAGGTGGGGGCGTCGGGCGGGCCGGGATCGTGGCGGGCCATGGTGTTGTCGTTGGTGAGCGTCACCCCGGGACCGACGAAGACGTCGTCCTCGATCACCGTGCCCGCGGTGACGTAGCAGTTGCTCTGAATCCGAACGCGCTCGCCGATCGCGACGTCGTTGTCCACCGCGCTGCCGCGGCCGATCACCGAGTCCGCTCCGATCCGGGAGCGCTCCCGGACCTGGCTCTGGTCGCCTACCACGACGCGGTCGCCCACCTCGGCGCCGGCCAGCACCACCGCGCCGGCGCAGACCGCGGCTCCATCGCCCAGGACCGCGGGCGGCGGGGGCTCGCGCGAGGCGGTCGAGGCGGCTCCGAGCTTCGGCGGCTTGCCGATCACGACCGAGTCCTGGATCACGCACCCCGCCCCGAGGCGGGTCCCCGGGTGGATCACCACGTTGCCGCCCAGCTCGAGCTCGCGCGGGAGCACCACGTCGGTCGCGAGCAGCAGACCGGGCGCGCGGTCGGATGGGCGCAGCTCGCTCACGGGGCCGCGAGTCTAGTAGCGGGCTATGTACGCTCGCGCGCGATGACCGCTCCGACCGGCGCCGGTCAGAGAAAGCGCGATCCCGACAGCCGGATGGCACGGGCCGGGGACCTGGCCTCCCGGGTGGGCTCGCTCGACCCCGGCAATCCGCTCATGCGCAGGGGGCTTCACATCGGCATCGGGCTGATCGTGGTGCTCGGTCTGGGCCTGGCGATCACAGCCACCCTCGACCGGCTTCCGGACGTCGAGTGGCGCTGGCAGCCGCTGTCGCTGGCGCTGGGACTGCTCGCGGTGGCGCTGTTTTTGATCGCAAACGGCGAGCTGTGGCGGCGGGTGCTCCGCGCCCTCGGTGCCGAGCTGCCGCTCGTTCCGGCGGGGGCGATCTGGTTCGTCTCGGGGCTGGGCCGCTTCGTTCCGACCAGCCTGCTGACGCCGATGATCCGGATGGCGATGGCAGAGCGCGAGGGGGTGGCGAAGCGGATCACCCTGGTCAGCGTCGTCTATGAGATCGCCCTGGCGCTCTCCGGCGGACTGGTGGTCGGCGCCTACTTCATCATCGATCTCCCGGACCTGAGCGGCTACTGGCAGCGCTATCTGGCCGCGGCGCTGCCGATCTGCGCGCTGGTCGTGCTGCAGCCCGCGATCTTCCAGCGGGTCACCGCATACGCTCTGCGTCGCCTCGGCCGCGAGCCGCTGCCCCTGGTCTTGCCCCTGGGCAGGGTGCTCGAGTTCATGGGGCTATACGCGCTGGTCTACGTGCTGGCGGGCCTCAGCACCTACGCGCTCGGCCAGTCGGTGTACCCGATCGACGCCGGCGATGCGATCACCGTGCTCGGCGCCTATGCGGTGGGGACCACGCTGGGGATCGTCGCCTTCTTCCTGCCCGGCGGCTTGGTCGCCCGCGAGGCCGGGCTCGCCGTCGCCCTGTCGCCGATCATGCCCACCGCGCCGGCCGTGGCGATCGCCGTCCTCGCCCGCGTCGCGCAGATCGGCATGGAGGTGGTGCTGGCGACGCTGGCACAGCTGCTGGCCCGCCGCAGGGGCTACCCGGAGCTGGACACCTCGGTGACCGCCTCGCGGTCGGACTCGGCGGCGGGGGTGGGACCGCGCGCGCCGACGTAGCGGCGCTCCGAGGCCCCCAGGATCTGGCTCACCCCCGGCATCGGCCTGCACACCGCCAGGAACTGGAAGGCGAACATGGTCGGCCAGATCCGGCAGAGCACCGAGGCAATCCGGGTCAGCGCCCGGCCCAGGCGCGGCCGGCCGGTGACGATGTTCTCGAAGGGGACCGGGATCGGCCGGACCGAGTCGACCTGGTAGCCGCTGTCGCGCAGCGCGGCGACCAGGCTGGCGCGGGTGAACAGCCGCTTGTGGGTGACGTCCATGATCCCGCGGTCGGCGTAGGCGAAGCGCCCGAACAGGAGGTTGGCGCGGATCGCCGCGAAGGCCACGTTGGGGGTGGAGATGACGAAGACCGGGCTGCGCCCGCCGTAGGCGGACTTCCGGGTGTCGTTGCGGATCCCGACCAGGAAGCGCTCCGGCTCGGCCAGGTGCTCGATCACGTCGAGCAGCAGCACGCAGTCGTAGTCGAAGGGGTCGACCGGGAGGGGGTCGGTGTCCAGGTCCGCGCGGATGAACTCGGAGACCGTTTCCGGGAGCGGCTCCGAGCGGTCCACGCCGGTCACCTCGGCTCCCATCCGGCGGCACTCCCGGGCCACCGCCCCGGGCCCGCAGCCCAGGTCCAAGACCCGCTTCGGCTCGACCGCGCGAACCGCTTCCATGGCGATCCGATGCGAGGAATAGAGCATCTCGGTCTTGTCGCGGTAGGGGGAGACGCCGAGGTCGCGGTAGCGCAGCGAGGTGAACATCCCGAGCTGCTGCATCCGGAAGCCCACCGTCGCCTTGAGCACGTTGCCGGCGTAGCGGAACCCCGAGACGTGGCAGACCTCGTCGGCGTAGCGGGTGGGGATCGGGAACTCGACGATGGAGGCGTCGACGTAGGCGGCCTGCAGGAGGATCTCGGTGTCGAAGTGGAAGTCGTTGGTGTTGAGCTCGAAGGGAACGCGTGAGAGGAACTCGGTGGAGTAGCCGCGATAGCCGGTGTGGTACTCGCTGAGGCCGAGCTTGGTGATCGCGTTCTGGATCGTGGTCAGCACCCGGTTGCCGGCGAGCTTGTAGAAGGGCATGCCGCCCCGCCGGGCACCACCCGGCTCGGCGATGCGCGAGCCGAGCACGACGTCGGGGCGCTCTCGCCGCCAGGTCTCGATGAAGCGCTCCAGCAGCTCGGGTGCGTACTGCCCGTCCCCGTGCAGGAGGATCACGAACTCATAGCCGGCGTCGACCGCCAGGCGGTAGCCGAGCTTCTGGTTGCCGCCGTAGCCCTGGTTGACCGGGTTGCGCAGCACCGTGAGGTTGTCGACCTCGTTCTGCTGCGCCCAGCCGGCGAGCCGCTGCGCGCCCGCGTCGGTGGAGGCATCGTCGAGGCAGAGCAGGTCGACCGCCGGGTCTCGCAGCACCGTCTCGGGGATGCGCTCGAAGGTCTCGACCACGTGGCGCTCGGCCTGGTAGGCGACCACCACCACCAGGACCTTGCCCCGCTGGGGGCCGTTCTCGGTCTGCAATCGCGGGCTCATCGGGGGCTCCGCTCGGCGAGCGGCGCGTCGCAGGATAGAGCCCGGGCTCGCGCGGCTCGGGCGTCAGCTAGCGGCGGACGGGCGGCAGCGCCCGGCAGCGGTCGGGATCGAGCTCGCCCTCCAGCCGGAAGACCGTGACCGGGCCGCTGCGCAGGATCACCTCGCTGTTCGGCGAGCTGGTCCAGCGCGCCTGGGGAGCGCGCTTGCCGCCGAAGCGGGGCATCGCCACCACGTAGTCGTAGTCGCCTCCGTTCACGGCCTTGCGCCAGGTCCGGCAGTCGGTGATCTCACGGAAGCTGTGATCGGAGCCGGCGACGCCCACGAACTGCACGTGGTTGGAGAGGTCCTCGCCGTAGAGCCCGTACTGGAGGATTCCCGAGGTGCCGATCCGCCGGTCGGAGACGTCGCTCGCCCAGCGGAAGACCGGGACCAGGTCGAAGGCGTCGAAGTAGGCCGAGTCGGTGCGGTAGCGGGAGTCGAGGTAGTCCTGGGCCTGGGGCCAGGCGAGCGCGAGCGCGAGCGCCGCGGCGGCCGCGCCGCCGGCGAGCCGGGCACCGTGGTCGCGCAGGGCGGCGAGGCCGACCGGGGCCGCGATCAGCGCCGCCGCCACCCCGAGCGCGCCGAGCAGCTGGTCACCGCCCTCCCAGAAGGGGATGCCGTTGCGGGTGGCGACCACCACGAGCACCGCTGCCGCCGCCAGCGCCAGCCAGCGCGCCCGCAGCCCGAGCGCGCTCGCCCCGAGCGCCGCCGCCACAGCGCCCAGGGCGAGAGCCGGCCCGAGGATGCGCAGGCCGGAGGGGAACGCGATCGGGTTGCCCTCGGGGCCCTCGGCCGCGGCCGGGGTGAACAGGTAGAAGAGGAAGGCGGCGATCGCGGTCGCGCCCACCAGCCAGAGCAGTCGCTCCCGGCGCACGAAGGCCAGGGCCATTCCCCCCAGTCCCACGGCGAGGATCGCAAACCACAGCGGGCCCAGCTCCGCCTCCAGGCCGGGCAGCAGGTGATCCGACCAGACCTCTCCGTCGAACAGGTAGTGGGAGACCGAGAAGGTGGGCCCGGCGTTCAGGCCCTGATCCGGCCCGGGCAGGTCGATCGGCCCCAGCTCGGAGACGTAGGGGAAGGGGTTCTTGGCATAGACGAAGTTGCGCAGGTACCAGAAGGCGCCGGTGGCCAGCAGCGGCACCCCCCACAGGGCCGTCGCCGCGCGCCGCGATCCGGCCGGCGCCAGGGCGATCACCCCGACGGTGAGCACCGCCGCCTCGGGAAGGAAGCTGATCTTCGCGCCGAGGGCCAGCCCCGCCGCGAGGCCGGCGATCGCCAGGGCGGCGGGCTGGACTCGAAGCGGCCGCGATCCGATGCAGCGCCGCTCTGCCTGCTCGACCGGTCCCGCCCGGTCGCGGACGGCCCGGCCGTTCGCCAGCAGCGCGATCGCCGCCAGCAGGAAGGTGACCCCGAACAGGTCCGAGAGAGCCTGGCCGGCCTGGAAGCGGGTGAAAACGGGCAGGTCCAGCACCAGCGCGGTCGCCACCGCGGTCAGCGGCGCCACTCCGAACGGCCGGCCGATGCACCAGCCCGCCAACAGCGCCACCGCCAGCCAGCCGATGTTCAGCAGCGGCGAGAGGATGTCGCGGTCGAACAGCATCATCCCCAGGGCGTGGAAGAGCTCGGAGTTGAGCGGGTGAAACCAGCTCAAATACGAGGGCGAGGCGTAGTGCAGATCGGTGACCGCGCCCTCCTGGACGAAACGGGCGGGGTCGGGCAGGTGGTACCACTGGTCGTCCCCGATGTAGGGGCCCGCGGCGACGTTCTGAAAGGCGGCCGCGCTCCAGTGCGCCACCACCACGAAGGCGACCACGATCGCCACCGCGGCGGCCGCCCGCCCCATCTGCGGCGGCGCCGGTGCTCGCTCCCCGCCCGGGGGCGGCCCGGCGATGCGGGCGGCGGCCAGTCCGACGATCGCGCTCGCCACGACCACCGGCAGCGGGTAGAGGATGCGAACCGTCCCCAGCAGCTCGATGATGACCAGCAGCGCGGAGACCCCGACCACGATCTCGGCCAGGCGCGCCGGGGCGCCCCACCACTCCGGCAGCAGCCGGGCGCGCACCCGCCAGGCGCCGAAGCCCAGCGCCAGCGCGATCGCGGCCAGCCCGGCCGCCCCCAGCAGGTAGTCGCCGAAGCTCACAGGCCCTCGCCAAGCCGCTCGGCGATCGCCGCGGCGACCCGCTCTCCGGCCCTGCCGCCGCCGTACATCTCGGCTGCGGGAGAGCTCTCCTCCCCGGCGGGGGGCAGCTCCTGCAGCGCGGACGCGGCCCGCTCGGGGTCGAGACCGACCAGGCGGTTCCAGCCCGCCTCCACGGTCTCCACCCATTCGGTCTCCTCGCGCATCGTCACGCAGGGCACCCCGGCCAGGAAGGCCTCCTTCTGCAGCCCGCCGGAGTCGGTCAGCACCGCCCGGGAGGCCCGCACCAGCCGGGTCATGTCCAGGTAGCCGAGGGGCTCGACCGCGCGGATGCCCCGCTCGGCGAGGCCGTCGAGCTCTCCCGCGGCCTCGAGCCGCGCCCGGGTGCGCGGGTGGACGGCGAACACCACCGGAGCCTCGGTGGCCCCGCCGGCGAGCACCTCGATCAGTGCCCGCAGCCTCTCGGGATCGTCGACGTTGCCGGCGCGATGCGCGGTGGCCACGCAGAATCCGCGCGGCTCCAGCCCGAGGCGCTCGAGCGCGTCCGAGCGCCGGTCGGCGATCGGCCCGAAGACCAGGGCCACGTCGGCCATCACATCCCCCACCACCAGCGCCGCCTCACCCAGGCCCTCGCGGGCGAGGTTGCGCTCGGCGACCTCGGTGGAGCACAGCGACAGCGCCGAGAGCGAGTCGGCGACGATCCGGTTGATCTCCTCGGGCATCGAGCGGTTGAAGGAGCGCATTCCCGCCTCCACGTGGGCCAGGGGCACCTCGGCCTTGGCGGCGACCAGGGCGCCGCCCAGGGTGGAGTTGGTGTCGCCGTAGACGAGCAACGCGTCGGGGCGCTCCGAGGCGACCAGGGGCTCCAGCGCGGTCATGATCGCTCCGGTCATCTCCGCGTGGCTGCCCGAGCCCACCCCGAGCTGATGGTCGGGCGGCGGTAGGCCCAGCTCCTCGAAGAAGACCTCGGAGAGCTGGCGGTCGTAGTGCTGGCCGGTGTGGACCAGCACCTCCTCGACCCGCTCGCGCAGCTTGGTGGAGACGGCCGCCGCCTTCACGAACTGCGGCCGGTTCCCGATCACGGTCAGGACCTTCACGGCCGGGCACTCTAGGGTTTCGGCCGATGGCCGCCCGCGACGACGTGACCGTGGTCATCCCCTGCTTCAACCACGGCCACTTCCTGGGCGAGGCGATCGACAGCGCCCTCGCCCAGACCGCGGGCCGGCCCCGGATCGTAGTCGTCGACGACGGCTCCACCGACCCGGCCACCGCCGAGGCGCTGGAGGCGCTGCCCGAGGGCGTGGAGCTGATCCGCCAGGGCAACGCGGGCCCGGCGGCGGCGCGCAACGCCGGCATCGCCCGCACCGACTCGCCCTACCTGCTGATGCTGGACGCCGACGACCGACTGCCCGCCGACGCGCTGGCCGCGATGCTGGAGGGGCTTGAGTCCGATCCCGGCGCCGGCTACGCCTACGGCACCATGCGCCTCTTCGGGGCCTGGTCGGGCGAGGTCAACTTCCCCCACTTCGACCCCTTCCGGCTGCTCTACCGGGGAATCGTCGGCTGGATCGGGCTGCTGCGCCGCGAGGTCTGGCAGCGGGTGGGCGGCTACGACGAGGAGCTGGGGGGGATGGAGGACTGGAACCTGACCCTGGCGGCGCTGGAGGCCGGCTGGCACGGGCGCAAGCTCGACCAGGTGGTGCTCGAGTACCGCAAGCACGAGTGGTCGGGCGTCGAGCGCGACCGCGCCCGCCACCGCGAGCTCTACCGCCGCATGCGGGCCCGTCACCGCGAGCTCTACGCCCGCGAGCACGAGTTCGCCCGCCGCACCGACCTCGGTCCGGCCGGTCGGCTCTTCTACCGGACCTGGTGGCGCTACCGGCCGCTGCCGGCGAAGCTGGAGCGCCGGCTGTACGGGCTGCTGCTCTTCCGCGGCGGCTCGGAGCGGACGGTCAGTCGTTCAGGCCGAGCTTGAAGGCGTAGTAGGCGGGCTTGCGGGTGCCGTCCCGTCGCAGCAGCCCGATCAGCTCGTTGCCGAACTCGACCCGGTCGATCGGCACCACCCAGCTGATCGAGGCGATCCGATCCCAGTCCTCGGCGATGCGCATGCCGGCGCGGATCCATCTCGCCTGCCGCGCGAGGCCTACCTTCTTGAAGCCTTTTCCGGAGGCGATCCCCCACTCCGAGATGAACAGGGGCAGCCGGCGGCCGGGGAAATTGCGGTCGATCACCTCCGCCAGCCGGCCGAGGTCGGAGAACTCGACCAGGCCGTTGCCGCTGGGGGGGTTGTCCAGGTTCGGCTTGCGCAGGGTGGTGGGGTTGAACCCGAACATGTCCATCCGCGGCGGCCGGCCGCCGGGGAGCTTCATGTAGCGGATCCACGGGTAGGGCCGGATCGCGTCGGCGCCGGCGCCGGTGTAGATGTTGGCGCCGATCACGATGTTGGCGGGGTTGGCCGCCTTCAGCGCGCCGTAGGTCGCGTCGAGCAGCCTGGCGTAGTTCTCGGGGGCGCGGCGCTGGGCGGCGTTCAGGGTGGGCGCGGCGGAGGGCGCCGGGGTGAACGGGCGGTAGATCGGCTCGCGGTTGGTCTCGCCCCAGACCATCCAGTGGCGGACGCTGGGGTAGCGGCGGGAGACGGCGGCGGCGAACTCGGCGTAGTCGCGGGGACGGTCCGGCGTGTACATCCAGTCGCGGCCGCCGTTCGCCCACGATGGCGCCCCGACGATCATGACCAGGGTGGTCATGCCGTTCTCGGCCGCCTCGGAGATCTGCGCGTCCATGTACTCGGGCCACACGTAGGCGGGGTCGTTGGGGTCGGTGGGGTCCTTGGGGCGCCGCTCCGGCGCGGTGCCGTCCCAGCGCAGGATCGTCGAGTACACACCGGCCCCGAGGTCGCGGTAGACCGGGAACATCGACTCCCCGTTGTGCTCCTCGGGGCCCCAGATCCCCTTCTTCGTGGTCTGGGGGGCCGGCAGCACCAGCTCCGCCGTGTCGCGCGGCGTCATGCCGCCGGTCGCGATCGCGGGCAGGGTGGCGATGGCCAGGGCCACCGTGGCGAGCTCGAACAGGGATCCGCGCGCGCGGCCGAGCGCGCGGCGGGCGCTTCCCCTGTCGAGGATTCTCCGCCGGATCACCGTCGGCAGAGTAGCTAGGCGCCGGCCGGGGTCGCCAGCTGCTGTGGAGCGCCGCCGGCCTCCAGCGAGGTCTGAAGGCCCTCCAGCACCCGGACCACCTCGAGCCCCGCGATGCCGTCGGTGCGGGGGGTGGCCCCCTCGGCCAGGCAGTCGACGAAGTGCTGGCACTCCAGGCGCAGCGGCTCGTCGTTGGGGACGGCCGGACTCCAGACGCCGCCCGAGCGGGTGATGTACTCGCCGTAGGTGTCGGCGGAGGGGTCAAAGCCCTTGTCGTAGACGGTCAGCTTGCGCTCCAGGGCCATGTCGTCCAGGGTGGCCATGCGCTCGGAGCCGACCACGGTCAGCTTGCGCTCCTTGTGGGGGTCAAGCCAAGAGAGGTGCAGGTGCGCGGCCAGCCCCGAGGGGAAGCGCAGATACGCGAAGACGACGTCCTCGACCCCGTCGCGGACGTAGGCCTGGCCACGGGCCCAGACCTCGACCGGGGTCTCCCCGGCCAGCTCCAGCAGCACCGAGACGTCGTGGGCGCCCAGGCTCCAGAGCGCGTTCTCGTCGGCGCGCAGCTTGCCCAGGTTGAGGCGCTGGCCGTAGAGGTAGTAGACGCGTCCCAGCTCGCCGCCCTCGATCAGGTCGGCGAGCTGGCGGACGCCGGGGTGGTAACAGAGCAGGTGGCCGACCATCAGGGTCAGGTCGCGCTCGTCGGCCGCCGCCACCACCCGCTCGGCCGACGCGACGTCCTGGGCCAGGGGCTTCTCCACGAAGCAGTGCTTGCCGGCCTCCAGCGCCCGCAGCGCCAGCTCGGCGTGGGTGGGCACCGGCGAGGCGATCGCCACCGCGTCCAGCTCGGGGTCGGCGAGCAGCTCGTCGA
>CAYZPZ010000017.1:0-16478 GCA_964480205.1 uncultured Conexibacteraceae bacterium | reverse complement strand
CTAGTGGCTGAGGCGGTTCTTGAAGGCGAAGTAGGCGGGCTTGACGCTTCCGTCCTGCCTCATCAGCCCGATCAGCTGCGAGCGGTTCTCGAAGCGATCGATCGGGACGACCCAGCCCACCGAGTAGATCCGCCTCCACCGCTCGGCGATGCGAAGGCCTGCCTTGATCCACTTCGCCTGCCGCTTCGGCTTGCGCTGGGCCCTCGACCGGGCGGCCAGCCCCCACTCGGAGAGGAACAGGGGCAGCTTCGTGCCGCGGAAGTTCTTGTTGATCACCCTGGCCAGGCGGCGAAGGTCGGAGAACTCCACGACTCCCTTCGGCGTCGGGCGGCTCTTCAGGTTCGGCTTGCGGAAGCTGGACGGGTTGTGGCCGAACATGTCCATCCTCGGCCTGGCGCCGCCGGGCAGCTTCATGTAGCGGATCCAGTGGTAGGGCTTGATCGACTTCTTGCCCTGCCCGGTGTAGGTGTTGCCGCCGATCACGATGTTGTTGGGGTTGACCATCTTCAGCGCCCCATAAGCGGCGTCGAGCAGCTTCGAGTAGTTGCGCGGCGCCAGCTGCTGGCGCTTGTTCAGCTTCTTCTTCTTGTGGCCCGCGCCCCAGAAGGGCTTGTAGACCGGCTTGCGATTGGTCTCGCCCCAGACCATCCAGTAGCGGACGCTCGGATATCTCTTCGACATCGCGGCGGCGAACGCGGCGTAGTCGTAGGGATTGTCCGGCGTGAACACCCAGGGGCGGCCACTGTTCGCCCACGGTGGCGCGCCCAGGATCATGATCAGCGTGGTCATGCCGTAGGCCGCCGCCTCGTTGATCTGCCGGTCGAGGTAGGCCGGCCAGCGGTAGGCGGGGTCGTTCGGGTTGCTGGGGTTGGCGGGACGCCAGAGGGCGATGTCGTCCCAGCGCGCCATCGTCTGGTAGATGCCGACCCCGAGGTCGCGATAGATGGGGAACATCGAGTACCCGTTGTGGCTGGTCGGCCCCCAGATCCCCTTCCTCACGGTCTGGGGGGCGGGGGCGGCCTCGGACTTCGCGACCATCGGGGAGCTGAGATCGGCCGCGAGGATCGCGGCCGCCAACGCCACCGTCATGAGGGCGTACGCGGGCAACGAGCCGCGCGCCCTGTGGGTCGCGCCGCCGGTCCCACCCCTGCCGAGGAGTCTCCGCCGAATCACGAGCGCAGCAGTGTAGCGATGGTCACCGACAACATGCCCCGATCCCGGGGAGCGCGGTCGGCTTGCTTACATAGCCCGGTGGCCCGCCGCCTCGTCCCGACCCACTTCAACAAGGACGGCAAGCCGAAGCGGGCCTATGCGTCCGAGCGCGTTGCCCGGGCCGAGGCGGCCAGGCTGGGCATGAGCTACTACCGCTGCGACTTCTGCGACCGGTTCCACCTGGCGAGCCGGTCGTAGCGGCGCGCGTTACTTGCGCAGCCCCTTCTTGAATGCGAAGTAGGCGGGCTTCGGCTTGCCGTTCCGCTTCATCAGGCCGATCAGCTTGTTGCCCGACTCGGTGCGGTCGATGGGGATGACCCAGCCCACGGTGTAGATCCGCTTCCACCTCTGCGCGAGGCGCAGCCCGGCGCGGATCCACTGCTTCTGCTGCTTGGGCTTGACCTTCTTGAAGGCCCGTCCGGACGCGATCCCCCACTCCGAGATGAAGATCTTGAGGCGCTTGCCTCCGCGGAAGTTCTTGTCCAGGACCTTGGCCAGGCGGCGCAGGTCGGAGAACTCGACGACGCCGCCGGGGGTGGGCTTGCTCTTGAAGTCCGGCTTGCGGAAGCTGGGCGGGTTGTGGCCGAACATGTCCATCTTCGGCCTGCGGCCCCCGGGGAGCTTCATGTAGCGGATCCACTGGTAGGGCTTGATCGAGCCCTTGCCCTGGCCGCTGTAGAGGTTCCCCCCGATCACCTTGTTGGCGGGGTTGACGGCCTTGAGCGCGAAGTAGGCGGCGTCGAGCAGCTTCGCGTAGTTGCGGGGCGCCCGCTGCTGCTTCTTGTTCAGCTTCTTCTTCTTGGCGCCCGCCGGGGTGAAGGGCTTGTAGATCGGCTTGCGGTTGGTCTCGCCCCAGACCAGCCAGTGCCGCACGCTGGGGTATCGCCTGGACATCGCGGCGGCGAAGGCGGCGTAGTCGGCGGGATTCGGCGTCCACTCCCAGCTTCGGCCGCCGTTCGCCCAGGGCGGCGAGCCGACGATCATGATCGTCGTGCTCATCCCGTGGGCGGCCGCCTCGTTGATCTGCTGGTCGAGGTAGGCGGGCCAGCGGTAGGCGGGGTCGTTGGGGTCGCCGGGGTTGGCCGGCGGCGTGGACGCGATCAGGTCGAAGCGCGCCGCGACCTGGAAGAGGCCGACGCCGAGGTCGCGGTAGCGGGGGAACAGCGAGGGGCCGCTGTAGGCCTCGTCCGCGCCCCAGATCGCCTTGCGGATCGTCTGCGGGGCGGGCGCCGACTCGGCGGGCTCCGGCGAGGTCGCCTCGGCGGCGAAGATGGTGGTGGCGAGCACGATCGACATCAGCCCGCATGCGGGCAGCGATCGGCGCGCGGTGCTGGCTGCACCGCCGGCCCTGCCCCTGCCAAGGAGTCTCCGCCGAATCACGAGCGCAGCAGTGTAGCGGCCCCGTCAAGGGGGCGAAGCGATCCCGGCGGCGGCCCCGTTAGCCGATAGGGTCCATCGGCGCGATGGTCGAGCTGACGCCGCTGATCGCCGACGCCTCGGAGAACCTGCTGGCGGCCCGCTACCAGATGGCGTTCACGCTCGGCTTCCACATCATCCTCGCCTGCTTCGGCGTCGCCTTCCCGGCGATCATGCTGATCGCCGAGTACCGCGGCCGGAAGCACGGGGACGCCGAGGCGCTGCGGCTCGCCGAGCGCTGGTCGAAGGTGACCGCGGTCCTGTTCGCGGTCGGCGCGGTCAGCGGCACGGTCCTCTCCTTCGAGCTCGGCCTGCTCTGGCCGGGGATGATGGACCGCTTCGGCGACGCCTTCGGGGTCGCCTTCGCGATCGAGGGGATCTTCTTCTTCATCGAGGCGATCTTCATCGCGATCTACATCTACGGCTGGAAGCGGATGTCCGGCTGGGCCCACTTCTGGAGCGGGGTGCCGATCGCGGTCGCCGGGGTCGGCGGTGCGCTCTCGGTGATCGCCGCCAACGCCTGGATGAACACTCCCGCCGGATTCGAGCTCGGCCCGGACGGCCGCGTCTCCGAGGTGGAGCCGATCGACGTGCTCTTCAACACCTCGACCTCCCACGAGTTCGTGCACATGTACCTGGCCGCCTTCATGGTCGCCGGGTTTTTGTGTGCCTCGGTCTACGCCGTGGCGATGCTGCGCGGCCGCCGCGACCGGTACCACCGGCTCGGCTTCCTGATCCCGTTCACGGTCGCGGCGATCGCGGCGCCGATCCAGGTGGTGGTGGGGGACTTCGTCGCCCGCGACGTGTTCGAGGACCAGCCCGTCAAGTTCGCCGCGATGGAGTGCGTCTATGAGGGCGGCGCCAACCAGGCCGAGCATCTCGGCGGGATCTGCACCGAGGATGAGGTCAAGGGCGCGGTCTCGATCCCCGGCCTCAACTCGCTGCTGGCCGGCTTCAGCACCGACACCGAGGTTCAGGGGCTGAACGACTTCCCCGAGGACGTGCACCCGCCGGCCCTGACCCTGATCCATCTCTCCTTCGACGTCATGGTCGGGATCGGGTTCGCCCTGCTGGCCCTCGCCGCCTGGTTTGCGGTGGTCTGGTACCGCCGCCGCGAGCTGCCCGCCACCCCCTGGTTCCTGCGCGCCGCGGCGCTCTCCGGCATCGCCTCGGTGGTCGCGCTGGAGGCGGGCTGGATCGTCACCGAGGTGGGGCGGCAACCGTGGATCGTGGTCGGCTACATGCGGACCGAGGACGCCGTCACCCCGGCACAGGGGATCTGGTGGGTGTTCGTGCTGACCATGGTGATCTACGTGGCGATGGGCGTGATCGCCGGACTCGTCCTGCGCGCAATGGCCGGGCGCTGGCGCGAGGCCGACGCGGCCGAGCTCGAGGCGCCCTACAGCCCGCGAGCTGAGCCACCGGCGCAGGGGAGGGCGGCGCCATGAGCAAGGCGGAGGCGGTCGCCGCGATCCTCTGGGTGGGCGTCACGCTTTACGCGCTCTTCGGAGGCGCGGACTTTGGCGGCGGCATGTGGGACCTGCTCGCCGGCCGCGGGGAGCGCGGCGATCGTGCTCGGGCCCTGATCGACCACTCGATCGCGCCCGTCTGGGAGGCCAACCACGTCTGGCTGATCTTCGTGCTGGTGGTGCTGTGGACGGCCTTCCCGCCCGCCTTCTCCGCGGTGATGACCACCCTCTACATCCCGCTTTCGCTGGCGGCCTTGGGGATCGTCCTGCGCGGCGCGGGTTTCGCCTTCCGGCACGCCCTGCCCGGACCGATCAAGGCCCCCGCGACGCGGGTGTTCGGCGTCTCCTCGCTGCTCACCCCGTTCTTCATGGGGACCGTGGTCGGGGCGGTCGCCTCCGGTCAGGTGCCGGCCGAGGGAGGAGGGGACCCGACCTCGAGCTGGACCGGGGTGCTGCCGCTGCTCACCGGGGTGATCTTCGTCGCCACCTCCGCCTACATCGCCGCCGTCTTCCTGGTCCGCGACGCCGGCGCCGCCGGCGATTCGGAGCTGCAGCGCTACTTCGTGCGCCGGGCGCTGGCGATGGCCGTCCTCGCCGGCGCCGCCGCGCTCGGCGGCATCTTCGCGCTGCACTCCGAGGCTCGCTTCGTCTACGACGGCCTGGTCGGCCCGGGGATGCCCCTGGTAGTCCTCTCCGCCGCCTGCGGCCTGGGTGCCCTCGGACTGTTGGCCTGGGGGATGGCGCGGGGTTTCGATGCGCGCATCAACCTCCTTCTGCGAGGCTCGGCGCTCGGCGCCGTGGCGGCGATGATCTGGGGCTTCTTCGCTGCCGCCCATCCCTTCATGGTGCCCGAGTCCCTGACCATCGCAGAGGCCGCCGGCGTGGGCGCGACCCTGACGGTGGTGATCATCGTCTTCGCGGTGGCCGCCCTGGTCGTGGTGCCGTCACTGATCCTCCTCTACGTGCTCTCGCAGCGCGACGTGCTCGAGTAGCCCCGACTCCTGGGGGCGATTTGACTGGGCCATGTCCCACCAACTCGCCCCGCTAAGTTGGTTCCATGCGCTGTCCCTCCTGCGGCAACCAGAACCGCGAGGGAGCGAGGTTCTGCGATTCCTGCGGCGCCGACCTGGCGAGCGCGGAGACGGGGAGCGCACCGCGCGGAGATGCGCTGCCCCCCGAAGTCCCGGCCGAGGTCGCGGGCGGGCGCTACCGAATTCGCAGCTTCCTCGGCGAGGGAGGGCGAAAGCGGGTCTATCTGGCCGACGACCGCTCGAGGGCGCGCGAGGTGGCGGTGGCGCTGTTCGACACCGCCGACGTCACCGCCGGCGTCCAGGCTCGGGCCCGCCGCGAGGCGCAGGCGATGCGAAAGCTGGGCGACCACCCTCACGTGGTCAGGGTGCTCGACACCGGCGAGGAGGGCGGCAACCCCTACATCGTCAGCGAGTACATGTCGGGCGGAGACGTCGAGTCGCTCCTTGCGGCCGAGGGCGGGAAGCTGGGGGTGGAGCGCGCGGTCGCGATCGCGGTCGATGTCACCCGCGCGCTCGAGCATGCCCACGCCCGCAGCATCGTCCACCGCGATCTGAAGCCCGCCAACGTCTGGATCGATACCCAGGGCCGGGCCCGGCTCGGCGACTTCGGTCTGGCCACGACCGAGGGTAGATCGCGGGTCAGTGGCGGCACGCTGGTTGGGACCGTCGCCTACCTGCCCCCCGAGCAGGCCCTCGGCGAGGCCCCGGGGCCGGAGGGGGACCTGTATTCGCTGGGGGCCCTGCTCTACGAGATGCTCACCGGCCATCCGCCCTTCCCCGGCGACGAGGCCGTTTCCATCATCAGCCAGCACCTGCACGCCGACCCCGTTCCCCCCTCCCGACACAACCACGAGGTCCCCGAGGCGCTGGATCGCCTGGTGCTGGAGCTGCTCGCCAAGGCCAAGGACGACCGCCCGGCCGACGCCGCGGAAGTGAGGGAGCGCCTCCAGGCGGCGCTGGCGCAGCCCACGGGCGAGCCGGAGGAGGAGCGCCCGCGCCATCCGCTGGAGGGCCTGGCCGGCGGGATCTTCGTCGGCCGGGAGCGGGAGATCGGAAAGCTGCGCGAGGCGGTCGACGCCGCCCTGGCCGGCAGCGGCTGCCTGCAGCTGCTGGTGGGAGAGCCTGGGATCGGCAAGACCCGAGTGGCCGAGGAGTTGGCGACCTACGCGACGCTCCGCGGCGCGCCCGTCTACTGGGGCCGTTGCCGCGAGGACGACGGGGCGCCCGCCTACTGGCCCTGGGTCCAGGCGATTCGCCAGCTCGTGCGCGACGCCGATCCGGTGGGGATGGCCTGGCAGATGGGGGCGGGAGCGGCCGAGGTCGCCCAGCTCGTCCCCGAGGTGGCCGAGCGGCTCGACATCGAGCCGGCGGGGCGGAGCGAGAGCGAGGAGGAAAGGTTCCGCCTGTTCGACTCGGTCACCAGCTTCCTGGTGGCGGCCTCCCGCGACCGGCCGATGGTGCTGATCCTCGACGACCTGCATTGGGCGGACGAGCCATCACTGCTCCTGCTCAAGTACGCATCCGCTGAGCTCGGCTCGAGCGGCCTGCTGATCTGCTGCACCTACCGCGACGTCGAGCTGGGGCGTCATCACCCGCTCGCCCGGGTGCTGGGCGAGCTCGGAGGCGAGCGCATCACGCTTCGCGGGCTGTCGGTCACCGACGTCTCCCGCTATATCGAGATGACCGCCGGATCGCCGCTCCCGCAGGGCCTGGCCGAGGCCGTGCACCAGCAGACCGACGGCAACCCCTTCTTCGTCGGGGAGGTGGTGCGGCTGCTGGCGAGCGAGGGCCGGCTGGCGGACGGCGAGCGCGCCTCCTGGGATCCGGAGATCCCGCAGGGGGTTCGCGAGGTGGTGGGCCGGCGCCTGGACCGCCTCTCGCCGCAGACCAACGAGGCGCTTCGGGTGGCCGCGGCGATCGGGCGCGAGTTCGAGGCCGAGCTGGCGATCATGGTCACCGACCTAAGCCGGGACGAGCTGATGATGGCGGCCCGCGAGGCCGTCGCCGAGCGGCTGGTCACCGATGTCGGGGAAGGGCGCTTCTCCTTCTCCCACGCGCTCGTTCGCGACACCCTCTACGACGAGCTCACCACCGCCCAGCGCGCCCGTCTGCACGAGCGAATCGCGCTGGCGCTGGAGGAGATCTGCTCGGACGATGACGAGGCGCGCCTGGGCGAGCTCGCCCACCATTTCCTGTCGGCCGCTCCGCGCGGCGATCTGGCCAAGGCGATCGACTACGCCGAGCGGGCCGGTGCCCAGGACATGGAGCAGCTCGCCTACGAGGACGCCGCCGAGGTCTACGGCCGGGCCCTGGAGGTGCTGGAGCTGACCGACCGCCCGGACGAGGCCCGGCGCTGCACGCTGCTGCTGGCGCTCGGCGGCGCCGAGGCGGGGGCCGCACGCGTCTCCGACGCCAGGCGCGCCTTCGGCGCTGCGGCGGAGGCCGCCCGCCAGCTCGGCGACGCGGACAGCCTGGTCGGCGCCGCGATCGGGATCGCCATGCTGAGCGAGGCCGGCAACGTCGACCGGCGCCTGGTCGATCTGCTCGACGAGGCGCTGGAGGCGATCGGACCGGAGAAGAGCGCCCGGCGCGCCGCCCTGCTCTCGGCCAAGTCGCAGGAGCTCTACTGGGTGGACGCCCAGGGCCTATCGGCCCCTCTGGTCGCGGAGGCGATCGAGCTCGCCCGCGAGGTGGACGCGCCGCGCACCCTGGCGGCCGCCCTGCACCGCAGCATCTTCCTGCCCCTGGGCCCCGACGCGGCGCGTGAACGGCTGGCGATCGCCGACGAGATGCTGGAGCTGGGCCGGTCCAGCGGCGACCGTGAATCGGTGCTGCGGGCCCACGCCTACCGCATTCAGAACCAACTCGAGCTGGGCGAGATGACCGAGGTGGACCGGGAGCTGACGATCTACGCCGACCAGGCCGAGGAGCTGCGGATGCCGCAGCACATCTGGCACACCCACGCCCTGCGCTGCATGCGGGCGATGCTGGACGGCGACCTGGAGAAGGCCGAGGAATACGCGGAGCAGGCACGGCGGGCCGGCGATCGCGCCGAGCAGCCGCTCGCGCAGCAGATCTACGGCGTGCAGCTGATCCAGATCCGCACCCTGCAGGGCAGGGCCGGCGAGCTGCTCGCCCCGGTCCGCCATCTCGCCGAGCGCTTCCCGGGCATCCCGGCCTGGCGCAGCGCCCTGATCACCCTCGCCGCCCGCGCCGGTGACGTCGAGGAGGGCCGACTCGAGCTGGAGCGGTTCGCCGGGGACGACTTCTCCGCGATCCCGCGGGACGCCAACTGGCTCGCGGGCATGAGCCTGATGGGCGAGGCGACGGCGATGCTAGGAGACACCGAGCGCGCCGAGCTCGCCTACGAGGAGCTGCTGCCCTACGAGGGGCTGATCATCGTCATCGGCCGGGCCGCGGGATCGAACGGCCCGGTCGACCGCGTCCTCGGGCTGCTCGCGCAGACCCGGGGTCGGCGGGACGACGCCGAACGTCACCTGCGGCGGGCGATCGAGATCGCGAAGCGGATGGGCGACCGCCCGGCGCTGGCCGTCGGAACCGTGGACCTCGCCGAGATCCTGCTGGGCCGGGACGGCCGCGGCGACCGCCAGCGGGCGCTGGAGCTGCTGGACGAGGGGTTGCCGCTGGCGCGCGAGATGGGCGCGCGCTGGGTCGTGGATCGGGGACTGGCGCTGCGTCTGGAGGCCCAGGGCCTCGCAGGGGTGGACGTCACGACCTCGATCGACGAAGTGGTCTCGGCGCTGCAGAGCGAGCGCCCCGACATGCGGGCCCACGCGGCGCCGGACGGGACCGTGGCGATCCTGTTCAGCGACATCGAGGACTCGACGCTGATCACCGAGCGGCTGGGCGACGAGCGGTGGCTGGAGGTCCTGCGGCGGCACAATTCGGTCTTCCGGGCGGAGCTGGCAAAGCACGGCGGCTACGAGGTGAAGAGCCAGGGGGACGGCTTCATGCTGGCCTTCCCAGACCCGGCCGAGGCGCTGCGCTGCGCGATCGCCGTGCAGCGCGCCTTCGCCGAGGTCGACGACGAGCGGGAGGAGGAGAGACTGCGGGTGCGCATCGGCCTGCATACCGGCGAGGTGATCGCCGAGGAGGGTGACTTCTTCGGCAAGAACGTGATCCTGGCCGCTCGCATCGCCGCCCAGGCGCTCGGTGGGGAGATCCTCGTCTCCGATCAGCTGCGGCGAGCGGCGGGCGAGGCCGACGGGATCCGCTTCGACGACGGTCGCGAGCTCGAGCTCAAGGGTCTGGCCGGCACTCACCGCGTCTACCGCGCCGACTGGGATCCCGCGACGGCCGCGGCGACCCCCACCTAGCTGAGCGACTTTTCCGGTCATATCCCGGATAAGTCGCCCCGCGGGGTGAATCGATCGCGGGTTGGGACGGTTCCCTAAGGTGCCCGGATGTTTTCGACCCTGATCGCCGGCGCCCTGATCACGGGCGCGTCGCTTCTGCTCGGCGCCGCCGTGATGGTCGCCGCCGGGCGGCCGCGCCACTCGCCGGTCGGGCCCGCAGCCGGCCTCTCGGCGCTGCTGGTGATCTGCGGGATCGCGGTGAAGCTGCCGGGACACGGGACGACCGCGGCGATCGCCTCCGGGCTGGCCCTCGTCGGCTCGCTGCTGATCCTGGAGCGGGACCGGGCCCCGCGCGGAACGATCCAAGTTGGGGCGGTGGTCGCAGCGGCCTTGGCGGCGGTCGCGGTCGCGATCCCCTTCGCCACCCACGACCGCGTCGGGATCCTCGGCCAGGGACTGATCAACGACGACATGGCCTCGCACCTGCTGTTCGCGGAGTGGGCCGACACCCGCGAGGGCCCCACCCCCGACCTGATCGAGGACGGCTATCCGCTCGGGCCCCACGCGATCGCCGCCGCCACCACGAAGGCGAGCGATGCCGATCTGGTCGAGGCATTCGCCGGGCTCACCGGCGCGCTCGCCGTTCTCACCGCGCTCACCGCCTACGGGGCCCTCGGCGGGGTGAGGCCCCTCCTTCGCGCGCCCGCGGCGGTGCTTGCTGCGATCCCCTATCTGAGCGCGGCCTATCTGGCCCAGGGCGCGTTCAAGGAGCCGATGCTCGCCCTGGCGCTGCTCGGCTTCGCCCTCTGGCTGCCGTCGGTGGCGCGGGCCTGGGACGGCCTGCGCCCCACCTACGTCTCGACCCTGGCCGACCGCGGCCGGGGATGGCTGACCGGCCAGGCCCGCCTGGCGATCCCGGGCGGGGTGATCGCGGCCGGCGTGATCTACAACTACAGCTTCCCAGGGCTCGGCTGGCTGGCGCTGGCGGCGCTGCTTTGGGGTCTGTTGGTCGCCTGGCGCGAGCGCCGCGACCGCGAAGGCCTGCAGCTCCGCGCCCGCCTGCGGTGGTCTCGCCCGCTGCTGGTCGTCGCGATCGCGATCCCGGTCGCCGCCGCGCTGGCCGACGTGCTCAGCCTGATCCGCTTCCTCAACTTCGAGGCGTTCAGCCCCTCGGGCGAGGGCGGCAACACCGGCTTCGGCAACCTGCGACAGCCGCTCAACCCGCTCGAGGCGTTCGGGATCTGGCCCTCGGCCGAGTTCCGGATCACCCCCGCCAACGCGGGCACCCCGGCGATCGCCTTCTGGCTCGGCGGCCTGCTGGCTCTGGCTGCCTTCGGCTGGGGCATGGGGCGCGCCCTGGGCCGCGCCGAGAGCGCCCTGCCGGCGGCGGTCGGCGCGGGCGCGCTCGGCTACCTCGTCGCGCTGGCCGCCGGAACGCCCTACACCTCGGCCAAGGCCCTGGCGATCGCCGCGCCGGTGGCAATGCTGATCGCGCTGCGCGGTCTGCTCTCCGCCGACCCGGTCGAGGAAGAGCCGCGCCAGCAGGCCGGCTGGTGGCCGCCGCCCCTGCCGGGCTCGCTGCTGCGGGTCGGGGTTCCCGCCCTGGCCGCGGCGTTCGCGGCGGCGGCCGCGCTGTCAGCGCTGCTGCCGCTGCGCCAGGCCGCGGTCGGTCCCACCGAGACCGCCCAGGAGCTGATCGGACTGCGCCCCGTCGTGGAGGGGGAGGACGTGCTCTTCCTCGGCCGCGACAACTTCATCTCCTGGGAGCTGCTCGGCGCCGAGGTCTACACACCGATCCTCAACCACTACGACACCGAGGAGACCTCGACGCTCTACCGCGCCACCCCGATCAACGCGAAGTTCGACTGGGACAACGTCCCGGCCGAGGGGCTCGACGGACCGGGCCTCGCCGACTTCAACTGGGTGCTCACCACCAGCGCGGAGCTGAGCAGCGAGCCGCCGCCGCAGTTCGAGGTGGCGCGCGAGACCGACGACTTCGTGCTCTGGCAGCGGCTGCCCGGAGCCTCGACGCCGCCTCCCGGCGAGCCGGGGGCGAGGCGAACCCTGCGCGAGCCCCGCTACCCGGGGGCGACCGTCGACTGCTCCGACCCGGACGAGGAGGCGCTGACCGAGCTCCGCGGAACCGCCAGGGTGCTGACCAGGGCCCCGGTGATCGGGCGGGGCTGGACGCCCAGCGAGGAGATCACCGACTCGGCCGGGGCCATCCAGGAGCTGCGCCTGCCGCCCGGCCGCTGGGCGATCTCGATCCAGTACGCCAGCAGCCAGCGGTTGCGGCTGTCGGCGCCGCAGGTCGGCTTCGAGCGTGAGCTGCGCGCCAATCTCCTCTTCCGCGGGCCCTCTCCCTTCTACGCGGTCGGCACGATCGAGGTGCCCGGCGCAGGCGCGGCCGTCCCGATCCGCTTCGAGGCGAGCGTCGGGGGCCCACCGCTCGCGGGACGCCTGCTCGGCACCGAGAGCCGGGGCTTCCTCGGGACGATCGCCGCGACCCCACCGGGCCGCGACTCCGTCCCCCTGGGACAGGCATGCCGGCGCTACGTCGACTGGTACTCGGTCGCGCCGGGGACAACCGAAGCGGCGGTGGCGGAGGTCGAGGCGCCGACCCCCCAGCCCCCGCAGGGATAAGCCGGAACCGCTCGCTCCGACCGGCGCGAGCCCGGGTGCCCTTATGTAGGGTCGAGGCATGGGAGTCCGGGGCATCGGGAGGCCCCCCCGGGTGGAGCTGTGGCTGGCGCTCGTCGTCGCCTGCGCCTGCCTGGCTGGACCGGCCGTGGCGCTGGGCGCCAACCCGGCCTTCCCGGGTAGCGACCCCGCCGAGAGCCCGCGCGCCAACACCCCCGACGACGCCCACTTCGACGAGTGCGAGGCCGACGACGCCGACGGCACGCAGGAGTGCACCAGCTACTTCTCCGAGCGCTACCAGCAGTTCGGGTTCAGCCCCGACTCGGCCCAGATCGCGCCGGGGGTGCGGGCGCGCTACTGGGACTGCGACCCGCTCACCCCGGGCTCCGATGGCCAGCTCGACGCGCAGGGCGAGAACGCGAACCAGGCCGCGGAGGGCGGCGACCCGGCCGCCCGCTGCTACCAGATCGCGGGCGTTCGAGCCGACACCGCCTGGAAGTACTTCGGACAGGCCGACGACCCCGGCCTGCCCGGGGACCCCGAGGTGACGATCGCGATCCTCGACACCGGCGCCGAATGGCAGGACCCAGAGCTGCGCAACAAGATCGCCCTCAATCGTCACGAGCTGCCGGTGCCGCTGCACGATCGCGGCGCGCCCTCGGTCGGCGGCGGGGACTGCGCCTCATTCGCCGCCGCCCACGATGCAGACGGCAGCGGCGCCTTCAACGTGCTCGACTACCGCTGCGACAGCCGCGTGGAGCTGGCCGCGGGCGACCAGGAGGCCGATGGCGTCCTCGACCCCTCGGATCTGATCGCGACCTTTTCCGACGGCGTCGACGACGATCCCGGCGGCAACGGCTACGTCGACGACATCGCGGGCTGGGACTTCTTCGACAACGACAACGACCCCTTCGACGCCTCCAGCTGCTGCTCGTCCAGCGGGCACGGCACGGGCCGGGCGAAGGAGGCCGCCGCGCAGACCAACAACGGGGTCAGCACCGGCGCCAACCAGGAGAGCCCGACCGAGAACGCCGGCCGCGACGCCGGTATCTGCCCCGACTGCCAGATCATGCCCCTGCGGGTCTGGGACAGCTTCGTGGCCCCGATCGACCTCTTCGCGCTGGGCGTCCTCTACGCGGCCGAGAACGGCGCCGAGGTGGTCGAGGGGGCCATTGGGGGGCTCGGCAACACGCGGTTCGCCCGTGAGGCGTTCCGATACGCCGACGAGCGTGGGCTGGCGCTGATGATGGTCTCCTCGGACATCAACAGCGCCAATCACAACTACCCCACCAACTACAACGAGGCCGTCTACGTTGGCGGTTCGTTGCCCGACACCGCCCCCAACGACACCTGCTCGGGTCCCGGGGGCCTGCCCGGATTCGACGAACTGCCGGAGCCGGATCCTCCGGACGAGTTCGCCGAGGGCTGCCGGCGGCTGCTGGAGCTGCTCTCGGGTCCACCGCTCAACCTCTCGCTCAGCGCCCAGCCGTCGACCACCAGCTTCTTCCGCAACTCGAACGTGACGCAGTACGGGGGCAAGGCCGACATCGTGCTGATGGGCTTGACCGGGTCGGAGAACACCGGGCAGGCCGCCGGTGCGGCGGGACTGGTCGCTTCCTACGGGCGGCTGGTGTTCGGGGAGGACGACCCGCTCAGCGGCAACGAGATCCGCCAGCTATTGACAATGACCGCCGAGGACGTTCGGCCCGGCCCGGCCAACCTCAACCTCGGAGTGATCGGGGCGCCCTTCGTCGACAAGGCGGCCGAGGGCTGGGACCCCCACTTCGGGTACGGCCGGGTCAACCTCGCTGGGGCGCTGGAGCGGATCGCCGCCGACGAAGTCCCCCCCGAGGTGCAGATCGACTCCCCCGACTGGTTCGCGCCGATCAACGTGGACCGCCTCTCCGGGGGCCTGCCGGTGAAGGCCCGGATTGCCGCGCCGCACAGCGACGGGGTCGGCGCCTGGCGGCTGGAGTACGCCTGCGGCCAGGACGCGCCCGACTCCGCCTTCGCTCCGGTCCCCGGCGCGAGCGGCAGCGGCGCGGTGGACGGGGGCGTGGTCGGCACCATGTCCGCGGCGCTGCTCTCCGACCTCGCCGACAACTGCGACGGCGAGGTCGCGGGCGACGCGGGACGGCCCGCGGGAGGGCTCGCCGGCGGCTGGCCCGCCGACCCCTATCCGGACCCCGACCCCGAGCGCCACGCCTTCCAGATCCGGCTCACCGCGGAGGAGCTGGGCAACCCGGACAACTTCGGCCGCTACCGCAAGACCCTGTTCGCCTATCGCGACGACGGCAACCTGCCCGGCTGGCCGCGACCCATCGGCAGCGGCTCGAAGCCGGGTGATCTGATCACCGGCTCGGGCGGCGAGGTCTCCCCGCGCCTCTATGACGTGGACGCCGACAACGAGCTCGACGTCGTCCTCGCCACCACCTCAGGCGAGCTGCGCGTGCTCAACTCCGACGGCTCGCCGGTCGCGAGCTTCAACGGCGGTGCCCCGGTGACGAGCGCCCGCTACGCGATCGAGGCCGACCACCCCGGCGCCGTGCCGGGCTCGCTGCCCACGCCTCACCAGTCGCCCCGGGTGCCCGCGATCGGGGACATCGACGGAGATCTGGAGGCTGAGATCGTGATGAACGCCGGCGAGCACGTCTTCGCCTGGGAGCTGGACGGGGCGCCGGTCCCCGGCTTCCGAGGGCGCCCCGGCGACGCCGCCCTGGATCGGGAGCTGTCGGAGCCCTGCCTCGGCGGAGCGGCCGCCAAGCCCTGCTTCGACATCGCCCAGCGCCGGATCACCAGCGAGAACCACATCAAGCGAGGCTTCCTCGGCTCGGTTGCACTGGCCGACCTCGACTGCGACGACGCGCTCGAGGTGGTCGCCGGCGGCATGGACCAGCACCTCTACGCCTGGCGTGGGAACGGCAACCCGCTGCCGGGGTTCCCCCGCAAGCTGCAGAGCGAGGGCGCGGACGGCGCCGGGATCGTGACCACGCCGGCCATCGCCGAGCTCGACGGCCGCGCCTGCGACGCCGCCGGCCCCGACCCGAAGGGCCCCGAGGTCGTGATCGCGACCAACGAGGTGATCGGCGCCGAGCCCTCCTTCCCCAGCGACCTCACCGCCCTGCTCGGGCTGCTCAACGTCCTGATCGAGAACGCGACCGGCGCCAACCCCGTCTACGCCGTGCATGGCGACGGCACCGACGTATCCGGCTGGCCCGTGACGGTCGGAGTCGCGGCCGGCGATCTCCTCCCGCTGATCTTTCCCGGGCACGACGCCGCCGTGCTCGACGCCGACGGCGATGGCGAGGACGAGGTCTCCGTCTCGGCGGCCACCTCGGTGCAGCCGGGCGGCACCCGGCTGGTGGACGGCGACGGGAGCGAGATCCGCGCATACCTGAGCGCGGTGGCGAACAGCCCCGACCAGGGGCCGGTGATCAACATCGTCGACTACCAATCGGTCGGAGACCTCACCGGCGCCGATCGGCCGGCGATCCTCAAGGGCGGCGTCACCCTGAACTACGCGGCCAACCTGCTCGCGGCCAACCAGAACCTCCCGTTCAGCCACGTGGAGCAGGCCTGGGATGCGGGCACCGGCGCGCCGATTCCGGGTTACCCGCTGGCCACGGATGATTTCCAGCTCCTCAGCCAGGCCTCGGTCGCCCGGGTCGGCGGCACCGGGCCGGGCCGCCAGGTGCTGGTCGGCACCGGGCTCTACAACCTCCACGCGTACGGGGCCGGCGGCGCCGAGCCCGAGGGCTGGCCCAAGTTCACCGGGGGCTGGCAGCAGGCCACGCCGGCCGTGGGTGACGCGGACGCCGACGGGGACCTGGACGTGACCACGGTGACCCGCGAGGGCTGGTCCTTCCTCTGGGATACCGGCGCCGACGCCTGCGACGACTCGAACGACGAGTGGTGGAGCTTCCACCACGACGAGCACTCCTCCAACAACTACGGGCACGACGCGCGGCCGCCGGGCGTCGCCTCCTCGGCCGGGCCGGGCGAGCCGGTTCCGGGCGACCTCACGGTGACGCGCGAGCCGAACGGCGAGGTCACGGTCGACTTCACCGCGCCGGGCGACGACTGGCTCTGCGGCGAGGCCGCGCAGTACCGGCTGCTGGTCTCGCCGGGCCCGATCGACGAGCCCGGCGACGGGACGGTGATCGGCGACTTCGACGCCGCCCCGGCCGGCGAGGCGCAGAGCGCCACGCTCACCGAGGCCCAGGCCAGCGGCCGGAACCATGTCGCGGTCCTCTACCGCGACGAGGCGGGCAACTGGGGGCAGCTCGCCAGGGCGGAGATCCCCCCGGCCGACGCCGGCGGTGACGGTGACGGCGGTGGAGGCCCCGGCGGCCCCGGCGGCGGTGGAGCCGCCGGCGAACCCCGGGGCCAGGGCA
>CAYZPZ010000016.1:0-16994 GCA_964480205.1 uncultured Conexibacteraceae bacterium | reverse complement strand
AGCAAGGACGGCATCCTGATGGTCGAGCTCGAGCACGGGGCTGCGGAGGTCGGCCCGATCGTCCGCGCCCTCGACGAGGCCGGGCTGGCCGTGGAGTCACTGGAGCTGGTCCGGCCCACCCTCGACGACGTCTTCGTCGCCAAGACCGGCCAGCACCTGGAGGGCGCCGACGAGACCGGCGAGACGGAGGCGGTCACGCCTTGACCGGGCGCCTGGCGGCGGATGCCCGGGTCGTCGCCGCCCTGGGGATGCGCTCGGTCAAGCAGACCGCCCGTCGCCCGCAGCTTGCGGCGCCGCTGCTGATCTTCCCCACCGCCCTTTTGGCGATCCAGACCGGCGGCGCGGGCCGGGCCGTGGACCTGCCTGAGTTCCCGCCTGTGGAGAGCTTCCTGGCCTTCATGCTGGCCGGAGCGATGGTGCAGTCGGTGCTGCTGGCGGGGAACTCGGGCGGGATCGCGCTGGCGCTCGACATGGAGATGGGCTTCACCGACCGGCTGTTCGCGGCGCCGATCTCGCGCTTCGGGGTGGTGCTGGGCAGGCTGGCTGGGACGGCGATGCTGGGCGCGGTGATGGCGCTGTGGTTCATCGCCATCGGGCTGGTCTTCGGCGTGAGCTTCCAGGAGGGGATTCTCGGGGTGCTCTGGATCATCGTCCTGGTCTCGGTCACGGCCCTCGCCTTCGGCGGCATCGGCGCCGCGATCGCCCTGCGCGCCGGCAGGGCGAGCGTGGTCCAGGGGCTGTTCCCGCTGATCTTCGTGATCCTCTTCCTCTCCAACGCCTTCTTCCCCACGAACCTGCTGCTCGAGCCGGCCCACACGGTCGCCGAGTACAACCCGCTCAGCTTCATCGTCGAGGGGATCCGCGAGCCGATCATCGGCAGCTTCAGCGTCACCGAACAGCTCAAGGCGGTTGCTTCGGTGCTGGGGCTCGGCGCGCTGGGGATCGCGCTCAGCGCGGCGGCGCTGCGGGGCCGGGCGAGGAGGGGCGGCTGATGCGGCGGCGAAGTTCGTGGCGGCCGGTTGTGAGGGCGCACGTGGAGACCGTGCGGGCCCTGGTCCGCCGCGCGATGAACGAGATCACCAGGGTCCCGGGGGCCGCGATTCCCGGGGTGCTGGCGCCGACCATCTTCTTCCTCGGGCTGACCGCGGTGTTCGGCAACCTCACCCTGCTGCCGGGCTTCGACGCCTCCAGCTACCAGAGCTTCCTGGTCCCGGTCAGCCTGATGCAGGGGGCGGCCTTCACCGGCGCCGCCACCGGGGTCAACCTGGCGCGCGACATCGAGCAGGGTTGGTTCGACCGGCTGCTCTCCTCGCCGGCGCCGCGCCCCGTGCTGCTCGCCGGCCTTGTGCTGTCGGCCAGCCTGCGGGCGCTGATCCCCGCCGTCTTCCTGCTGATCGTCGCCTTCGCCATCGGCGCCCACTGGCCGGGCCTGCTGGGCATGTTGATCGCGCTGGTGATCGTGATGGGAATGGGGGTGGTGGCGGCGACCTGGGGCACTTCGCTGGCGCTGCGCTTCCGCACCCAGTCGGCGGCGCCGCTGATGCAGGTGGGGATGCTGCTGGCGGTGCTGATGACCACCGCCTACGCCCCGCTCGATCTGCTCACAGGCTGGCTGCAGGAGGTCGCCCGCATCAATCCGGTCACCCAGGTGGTGGAGGCGGCGCGCCAGGGATTCGTCGGCAGCGTCACCTGGGGGGAGACCTGGCCGGGCCTGGTCGCCCTCGCCGGACTGGCGGCGCTGTTCACCTTCACCGCCCTGCGAGGGATGCGCCGGATGACCCTCTGATGGCGCCGGACGAGCCGCTGGCGATCGCGGAGCGCACGCTCCGCGCAAGCTGGACCGAGGGCGAGCGCCGGGGCGCGCGGTTCGCCTACTCGCGCCCCAGTCCCGGCCACTACCACTGGCAGTGGTACTGGGATTCGTGCTTTCACGCGATCGTCTGGCGGCGCTTCGAGCCCGAGCGGGCTGAGTTCGAGCTGCGCTCGCTGCTGGCGGGCGGAACGGAAGACGGCTTCGTCCCCCACACCGTCTTCTGGGACCGCCCGGTGGACTGGCGGCGGCGCTGGACGTACAACGTCACCTCGCGCGACGCTCCCAGCACCTCGACCATCCAGCCGCCCCTGCTCGCCTGGGCCTGGCGGATCGCGGTCGGCGACCCCGCCGCCGAGCCCGCGATCGCCCGGCACCATCGCTGGCTGGAGGACAACCGCGACCTGGACGGCGACGGGCTGCTCTGGATCGTCCAGCCCGACGAGTCGGGGCTGGACTCCTCACCCAAGTTCGACCCGGTCTGGGGGCGCCGGGCCCACGCCAACCCAGGCTTCATCTGCCTGATCCGCCGCAACCGGCGTCTCGGCTGGGACGCCCGGCGGCTGGCGGCCCTCGGCGGCCCGCTGCTCTGCGAGGTCGTGGTCAACGTGCTCTGGGGCCTCGCCCGCCTGGCGATGGGACAGCCCTCGATCACCACGGCCCTCGTCGATCGGCTCTGGGACGAGCGCCGCGGCCTCTTCTGCGACCTCGCCCGCGGGAAGGTCGCCAGGCCGGGTGAGCTCGATCCGGTCGGCTCCGACCACAGGGTGGGGGTCTCCACCTGGGCCTCGCTGGCGCCGCTGGCTCTGCCGGACCTGCCGGAGGAAATCGGCCGCCGGCTGGTTGAGGAGCACCTGCTCGACGAGAGGCGCTACTGGACGCCGGTCGCGCCGCCATCGGTCTCGGCGCAGGAGGTGAGCTTCGAGCCGCGGGCCTGGCGGGGCCTGCTCACCCGCCGCTACTGGCGGGGGCCGACCTGGGTCAACTCTGCCTGGCTGATCTGGCTGGGCCTGCTGCGGCTCGGCTACCGCGCCGAGGCCGACCAGCTCGCCCGCACCCTCTGCTCCGTCTATGCCCGCGAGGGCTCGCGCGAGTTCTACGACCCCTTCACCGGCGACGGCCTCGGCGCCACTGAGTTCGGCTGGTCGGCGCTGGTCGCCGAGCTCGCCGACCCGGACCCGGACGCAAAGCGCAGCTACTTGTAGCGGTAGGTGATGCGCCCTCGGTCGAGGTCGTAGGGCGAGAGCTCGATCTTGACGCGGTCACCGGGCAGGATGCGGATGTAGTGGCGGCGCATCTTGCCCGAGATGTGGCCCAGCACCTCGTGGTCGTTGTCCAGCTTCACCTTGAACTGCGTGTTGGGGAGGGCCTCGACGATCTCGCCCTCCATCTCGATCTTCTCTTCTTTACCCATCGGCGACCGGGGAGAGTAGCGCCCGGGGTCTGCGAGCGTGGGGCGACTTATCCGGGATATAGCCGGAAAAGTCGCCCCGCGGGGGGTTCAGCGGCCCTTGAAGGTGGCCTTGCCGGGGCCCTCGGCGAGGAAGCTGTCGACGGCGCCGGCGAGGTCCTCGGAGGTGAACAGGCCGGCGAACTGGTCGGGGGTGACCCGGTCGGCCTCGTCGACGCCTCCCCTGCGCCCGGCCCGGATGATCCGCTTGGTGGCGGCGTGGGCGAGCGTCGGGCCGTCGGCGAGGCGATGGGCGAACCGCATGCCCTTCTCCAGCAGCTCCTCGTCACCGACGACCCGGTTGACGACGTTCCAGCGCTCCAGGGTGGCGGCGTCGTAGAGCCCGCCGCTCATCACGAACTCGGCGGCGCGGGCCGGACCGGCGCGCTCGGCCATCCGCTGCGTGCCCCCGGCGCCCGGGGTCAGACCCACCACGGCCTCCACCAGCCCGAAGCGGGCCGACTCGGTGGCCCAGATCATGTCGCAGGCCAGCGAGACCTCCAGGCCGGCGGTGAGGCAGAGGCCGTGGACCAGGGCGAGGGTGGGGATCTGAAGCTCCTCCAGGCGGCGGGCCGTGGCGATCAGGGCGCCGAACGACTCGGCGGCGGCCTCGGCGCCCTCGCGCTGGACGCGCTGGAAGTCGTTGACGTCGGCGCCGCCGGTGAACAGATCGCCCTCGGCGCGCCAGACCATCGCCCGCGCGTCCGAGGATTCGATCTGATCCACACAGCCGACCATGGCCTCCCAGGCCCGCTGGCCGAACAGGTTCAGCGGTGGGTTGTCCAGCACCATCACCGCGACGTTGCCGTCGCGCTCCAGGCGAACGGGGTCAGCCATCGTCGCCCCGCAGTCGCGCCGCGACGCCTGCGATCTCCTGCTCGTCGCCCGGCCCCGGCACCCAGGGCAGCTTCAGCGGATCGTCCTCGTAGCGCGGGATCACGTGCAGGTGGAAGTGAAAGACGGTCTGCCACGCCGCGGGACCGCAGGCGTTCAAGACGTTGATGCCGTCGGCCTCGAGTACCTCGTTCATGCGCCTGGCCAGCCGCTGCGCCGCGATCATCGTCGCCTCCAGGTCCTCGGGCTCGATCTCCATCAGATCGGCGGAATGGGCGCGAGGGACCACCAATGCGTGGCCCGGCGTGGCCGGGTTGATGTCCATGAAGGCCACGGTGCGATCGTCCGAGTCGACGGTCTGGCTGGGTATCGAGCCATCGACGATCCCGCAGAAGAGGCAGTCGCCGTTCACGGCGCGGAGGCTATCCGGAAAGCCAGCCTGCCCGCGCCGGGGCGTCGGCACCGGGCTAGGAGCGGGCGAGCCGGCGGGCGAGCTCGATCGCCTCGCGGCGGTCGCCCACCTCCCCCGCGAACGCGGCGAGGCGAAGGCGCTCCAGGATCTCGCCCATGCGCGGCCCGGGTTCGAGGCCGACCTCGTCGGCGAGCTCGTCGCCGCTGAGCGGTGGCTTCGGCGGCGCTCGATGCCAGGCGACTGCCTCGGGGAGGATCTCGCGGACCAGCTGCAGGTGCGCCTCGATCATCTCCTCGCTGGCGATCGGACCCTCCCCACGCGCCGCTTGCCGGTCCGCCGCGGTGAGCACGGTGACGTCGACGCAGACCGGCTCGGTCGTGCTCAGGTATTCGTAGATCGCCCCCCTGGAGAGCGGGCGCTGGTGGACCATGAAGCCGAGACGCAGGTGATGCAGGGCGAGCTGCTGCAGATACGAGCTCAACCTGCGGCTGGTCCTCAGCCGCCGGCAGACCCCCGCGATGATCTCCGCGCCGGCGCGGTCGTGGCCGATGAAGGTGACGTGCCCACCATGCTCGCTGCGGGTTCGGGGCTTGCCGATGTCGTGCAGGAGCGCGCCGAAGCGAAGCGCCTCGCTCCGGGTCAGCTCGTCTGCGAGAGGCTCGGCGAGAATCCCGGCCACGTCGCCGGCCGCGGCGCCGGCCAAGCGAGGCAGCTCGCCCTCGATCTCGAGCAGGCGCTCCAGCACGGCCAGGGTGTGCCCGTGCACGTCGAGGTGATGATTGGGGTTCTGGACCACGCCGCGCAGGCCCTCCAGCTCCGGCAGCACGGCCGCGGTGACGCCGAGCTCGTCCATCAGCCCCAGCGCCCCGAGCGGGTTCGGACCGGCGACGATGCCGCGCAGCTCGGCTAGCTGACGCTCCCCCGCCGGCTCGGCCGCTCGCTCGGACTGCTCTTGAGCGAGCCGGACCGTCTCCGGCTCCAGCTCCAACCCGTACCGGCCCGCCAGCCTCGGCGCACGCAGCAACCTGAGCGGGTCCGCGGAGAAGGCCACGGGTGAGACCACCCGCAGCAGCCGGGCCTCCGCGTCGGCGATCCCACCCGCCGGGTCGATCGGCGAGCCCCCCTCCAGGGGCACCGCAACGGCGTTCAGGGTGAAGTCGCGGGCGCTCAGGTCAGCCTCGATCGTCTCCGCGCGCAGGGCGGAGACGTCGACGTGCCAGCGCTCGCCCTCGGCCACCGCGCGCCAGGTGGCGTGCTCGTCGGAGAGCGGAAACGCCCAGCCGCCCGAGGCGTCGGCGAGCTTGCGGGCGGCCCCCTGCTCGGAGCCCGGCTCCACGGCGAGGTCCAGGTCGCGCACCGCCTCATCGAGGAGCGCGTTACGGACCGCGCCGCCGACGATCCACGCGGACCGCTCGCCGGCGAGCGTGGCGCGGGTCGCGCCAACCGACTCGGCGGCGCTGAGGCGCTCGGCCAGGTCCCCCGCGCTCATCGCGCAGCGGCGCGGGGGACGCGGGGCAGGATGCCGGCGGTGATCTCGTAGTTGATCGTCCCCAACCGGCCCGCCAGCTCCTCGGCCAGGATCCGCTCCGAGCCCTGGGCGCCGATCAGAACGGCCTCGTCGCCGGACTCGACCTCGGTCTCGGGGCCGAGGTCGATGGTGACGTTGTCCATGGAGACGGTTCCGACCAGCGGGTAGCGCCGCCCGCGCACGAGCACCTCGGCGTTGTTGGAGAGTGCCCGCCTGACGCCGTCGCCGTAGCCGATCGGCAGCATCCCGACCCAGGTCCGCTCCGGCGCGCGCCAGGTGCGGCCGTAGCCGGCGCTGTCGCCGGGCTCGAACCGCTTGATGTCGGCGACCCAGGAGGCGAGACGCAAGGCCGGCTGCAGACCATGCTCGGCGGGATCCTGGTGAAAGGGGTCGAGGCCGTAGATCGCGATGCCGCAGCGCACCATGTCGAGGTGCGAGCTCGGTTCGCGGATGGTGGCGGCGCTGTTGGCCGCGTGAGCGATCACCCCAGGCTCGATCTCCCGGACCCCGTCAGCCACCTGCGCGAAGGAGGCGAGCTGCTCGTGCATATAGGCGGAGTCGGGCTCGTCGGCAGTGGCCAGGTGGGTCCAGACCCCGGCCAGCTCAAGCCATCGATCCTCCGCACAGCTGCGAGCCAGCGCCACCACCGCCTCGGGGTCCCGCTCGCCCAATCGGCCCATGCCGCTGTCGTGCTTGACGTGCACGCGAACCGGGACCCTCCCCTCCTCCGCCAGCGTCGAGGCGAGGCGAGCGAACTCGGGGCGCCAGATCGCGACCTCTGACTGCGCCAGCAGGGCGGTCCGCAACTCGCCGGGGGTGAGAGCACCCATCACCAGGATCGGCGCATCGGTGAAGTGAGCGCGAAGCTCGCGCGCCTCCTCGGCGGAAGCGACCGCGAGCCGCGTGGCGCCACCGCGAAGCGCCGCGGCCGCGCTGCGCGCGGCGCCGTGCCCGTAGCCATCCGCCTTGACCACCGCGCAGAGCGCGGCCCCGCCCTGGAGCCGGTCGGCGAGCGAGGCGCAGTTGCGCTCGATCGCGCCTACGTCGATCTCGGCAACCGCCCGGCCGCTCTGCGGCGGCGGCCTCATGCCGTCAGCCCGGCTGGGATCGACTCGATCACATCGCCGGCGATCACCGACTCGGCGGCACCGATCCGCTCCGCGGCCGCGTGGCCGGCGCGGGAGTGCGCAAGCGCCGCGGCGCAGCTCGCCGCGAACGGCTCCACCCCCCGCGCGACCATCGCCGCGACCATGCCCGAGAGGACGTCTCCGGTGCCGGCGGTGGCAAGGGCGGGGCTGCCGCCGCGGTTGATCGCCAGCCGCTCACCGTCAGTGATGATCGTGTCGTCCCCCTTAAGCAGGACGACGGTGCCGCCGCGCGCCGCCTCCGCCGCCGAGGCCAGGCGGCGTGCCTTGACCCGCTCGGACTCCACGTCAAGGATCCGGGCCAGCTCGCCCTCGTGCGGGGTGATGATCAGCGGCGCCTCCCGCTCGGCCAGCCGGTCCAGCCGGCCGGCGTGCGCGTTGAGGCCGTCGGCGTCGAGCACCAGGGGGGCGTCGATTCGGGCGGTCAGCTCGCGGGCCAGATCCCTGGTCCCGTCCTCGCGCCCCATCCCCGGGCCGAGCACCACGGCGGCGGCGCGCTCGGTGGCTCCCAGGATCTGCGAGCTGGCCGCGCGGCGCAGCCGTCCCTCGCGGCTGGCGCAGCCGATCGACATCACCTCGGTGAGCTTGACCTCGAAGATCCGCTCCAGGTCGGCGGGCACGGCGACGGTGGCGTATCCGGCGCCCGCTCGGATCGCCGCGGTGGCCGCGAGGCAGACCGCCCCGGTCAACCCGCGCGATCCGCCCACGATCACCACCTGGCCGGAGCTGAACTTGGTCGAGCCCGCCCCGCGCGCGGGCACCAGCGCGAGCGCGCCCTGGTCGATCAGCCCCGCCCGGGGCTCGCCGGGAGCTCCCTCCGGGATCCCGATCGGCGCCACGGTCAGCTCCCCGGTGTGGGACTTGCCGGGAGCCACCCAGTGCCCGAGCTTGGGGGCGTGGAAGGTGACCGAAGCGTCGGCCCGGACGGCCGCGCCCTCGACCTCGCCGTTCGAGGCGTTCACCCCCGAGGCGACGTCGATGGCGACCGCCGCCGCCCCCGACCGGTTGATCGCCTCGATCGCATCGGTGGCGGGATCGCGCGGGGCCCCCGCGAAGCCCGTGCCGAAGATCGCGTCGACCACCACGGCGGCCCCTTCCAGGGCCCCGGCGAGCTCGCCGGGATCGACCCTGCGGGCGTTCGGAAAGCGCTCCAGGTTGACGGCGGCGTCACCGGACATCCCCTCGCCCGGCCACAGCAACAGCGCGTCGACGTCGAATCCCGTCTCGGCGAGGACCCGGGCCACCACCAGGCCGTCCCCGCCGTTGTTGCCCTTGCCGCAGACCACGACGACCCGCCCGGAGCCCGCTCGCTCCGCGGCCTCCCTGGCCACGGCGCGCCCGGCATTCTCCATCAGCTCCAGGGAGGGGACGCCGCGCTCGGAGATCGCCCAGGCGTCGACCGCCCTCATCTCATCCGCATCGAGCACCGGTGTCAGCCACGGCTCCATGCGGCCAGACTAGCTCCGGGTCAGCCGGGCTCCGCGAGCGCCACTGCAGCCGCCGCCTCACGCGAGTGCGTGACGGAGATCGAGATGCGGCGCGCGCCGGCGAGCTCGGCGGCGGCGCCATGCAGCCTCACCCCTGGGGGCGGGCCGGGGACGATCTCGATCTGCGCGGGGGCCACCGGGGGCCCGCCGAGGGCCTTGATCACCGCCTCCTTGGCGGCGAAGCGAGCGGCCAGGTGTCGCCCGGGGCGTTCCCTGCGCTCGGCGTAGTCCAGCTCGGCGGGGGTGAACAGTCGCTCCCGCAGCCGAGGGCGCCGCCGCAGGGCGCGCTCCACCCGCTCGATCTCGATCAGGTCGATGCCCAGGGCGGAGCCGGTCACCGCTAGTCCCCGGATCCCTGCGCGGCCCCGCCGTCGCCGGCCTCACCGGCGTCGCCCCCTTCGGCGCGCTCGGCGAGGCCGATCACCAGCCGCAGCACCGTGCGGTCCGACTCGGAGCCCGATCCGACGGCGAGGAAGCGCAGGGCATCCAGGTAGGGCCTGACCTCCTCAAAACCGGGCTCGGAGGCGGCGCCGGCCTCGCGCGCGAGCGCGATCACGGCATCGAGCGAGAGGAAGGCATCCAGGCCGAGATCCCCGACCGCCCGCCGGGCGGCCTCGAAGGCCGGGTTCTCCGAGAGCGGGTCGGCGCCGTCGGCTCCGGCCAGCGCCTGGTTGACCGCGGCGCCGCCGTAGCCGACGACGATCCGCTTCTCGCGCTGGATCACCGAGATCGCCTGCGGCAGGCCGCCCCCGGGGTCGCTGATCTGAAAGCCCTGGTCGCCCCCGGTGGAGGCGAGCGGCTCGACCCTGATCCCCGAGGGGACCTCGGAGCCGACCAGGTCCTCGAGCTTGCCGATCAGCTCGGCCGAGGCCTCGGGGTCCTTGCTCTCGATCACCAGGGCGCCGCCCAGCGAGCTGGAGGAACTTCCCTCGACGAACAGGGCGGCGTCCCCGAGCGCTCCGATCACCTCGTGATCGAGCTCGATCCCGGTTTGCTCGAGCAGCTCGCGCCTGACCGCGGCGCCGTCGAGCCCGCGGACCCCGCCGCGATCGAGCTGTTTCACAGCGTCTCCGATCGAACCGCCCAGATCGGACAGGCCCACCGCCAGCCACGCCTCGCCCGGTAGCCGGGAGAGAAGCTCGCTCTCCTCCGTTTCCGCCCCACCCGCGCCCCCGGCGAGCTCGATCGTGATCGCCTCGGCCGAGGCGGTGAGCTCGCCGACCACCGGCTTGTCGGCGGCGTCGCCGAGAGCCTGGCGCAGGAGCCGGCGCTCCTCGCGATCGAACTCCGGGTCCTTGATCGCCCCGATGAAGCGGGTCGGCGGGACATAGAGGGTGGCGAGCCGGTCGTCGGCCAGCGTCTCGACCGCGCCCTCGAACTGATCGGATTCGGCCAGGGCCTCGCCCCGCGAGGCATCGACGGCGGCCTTGAACGCGGCCTCGTCGCCGCCGACGATGAACTCATCGACGGCGCCGACCACGTCGCCCTCGTCGTCGAACTCATACTCCACGCCCTCGTGCTCCGCGGTCCTGCCAGTCAGATCCGAGGCGGAGCGCACCGTCCCCAGCGCCTCGTCGACGTCGGTGGTCTCGACCACGAAGGCCGCCTTGCTCTCGGTGCCGCCTCCACCGATCGCGGTGAGAAAGACGGCGAACCTCTCGCCCAGCCAGGGCTCGATCTCCTCGGCGTAGTCCAGGCTCACGCCGTCAGCGGCGGCCGCCCGCTCAACCAACTCGACGATGCGCTGGCCGGGCTCGTCGGTGCCGAGGATCCTCCCGGCTGCGGCCTCCGCGTCCTCGGCGGCATCTCCCTCGGGCCGAACCGAAACGTCGACGTAGACCGGCGCCCCCGCAGGGGTGACCGCGGCCGGCCCGGATACCTCCTCCTCATCGCCGCCGCAGCCGGCCGGGATCAGCGCGACGCCGGCCGCGACCAGTGCGAGCGCGCATCTCACTCGACGGTGCACCGTCTTCGCCAGACCAACATCCGTCTTCCGGAATCTTGCGTGCACCTATTCGACAGTCACCGTCTTCGCGAGATTCCTCGGCTGGTCGACGTTCAGCCCGTTCAGGCGAGCGATGTAGTAGGCGAGCAGCTGCAGCGGCAGGATCGCCAGGATCGGCTGCAGGATCCAATCGGTGTGGGGCACGAACAGGGTCTGGTCGGCGACCTCCGCGACGGCCTCGGACCCCTCGGTGGCGACCGCGATCACGTCGGCCCCACGCGCGCGCGCCTCCTCGACATTGGAGAGGGTCTTCTCCAGCACCGGGCTGTCGGTGGCCACGCAGACGACCGGCGTGTCCTCGTCGAGCAGGGCGATCGGCCCGTGCTTCATCTCCCCGGCCGCGTAGGCGTCGGCGGGGATGTAGGAGATCTCCTTCAGCTTCAGCGCTCCCTCCAGGCAGATCGGCAGACCGATGTGGCGGCCCAGGTAGAGGAAAAAACGCTGCTCGTGATGGGAGCGTGCGATCGCCCGGACCCGCTCGTCGACCGAGTCGATCGTCTGGCGGATCTTCGAAGGCAACCCCTTGAGCTCGGCGACCAGCTCGGTGATCTTCTCGGGGGGCAGGGTGCCGCGCAGCTCGGCCAACCTGAGGCCAAGCAGGTACATCGCGGCCACCTGGCTGACGAAGGTCTTGGTGGCGGCCACGCCGATCTCCAGCCCGGCCCGGGTGTACAGGACCGCGTCGGAGTCGCGGGTCGCCTGGCTGCCCATGATGTTGGTCACCGCCAGCACCTTGGAGCCGCCCTCGCGGGCCAGGCGCATCGCCGCCAGCGTGTCCGCGGTCTCACCCGACTGGGTGATCCCGACCACCAGGTCGTTGGGCCGGGTGACCGGCTCGCGGTAGCGGTACTCGGAGGCGACGTCCATTCCCACCGGCACCCGAGCCCACTGCTCGATCGCGTAGCGACCGACCAGGCCGGCGTGGTAGGAGGTGCCACAGGCCACCACCATCAGCCGCTCGGCGTTGCGGAGGAAATCATCGTCGAGGTCGACTCCCGAAAGGTCGACGCCCTCGGTGCCGGGGAGGCGATCGGTGATCGTCTCGGCGACCGCGTCAGGCTGCTCGTGGATCTCCTTCATCATGAAGGTCGGGTAGCCGCCCTTCTCGGCGGCATCCTCGTCCCAGGTGACCTCCTCGACCTCGCGGGCGATCGGCTTGCCCTCGGCGTCGGTGATCTCGATCCCCTCGGAGGAGATCGTGACCAGCTCGCCGTCCTCGATCAGCATCACCCGCCGAGTCTGGGCCAGGAAGGCGGGGATCGCCGAGGCGACGAAGCTCTCCCCTTCACCGAGCCCGACGATCAGCGGGCACTCCTTGCGGGCGGCGACCAGCGCGTCGGGGTGATCCAGGTGCATGGCGACGAAGGCGTAGTGGCCGCGAAGCTCGGAGAAGGCGGCGCGCACCGCCGCGGACAGGTCGCCCTGGTAGTGGCGCTCGATCAGGTGCGAGACGATCTCGGCGTCGGTCTCCGAGCTGAACTCGTGTCCGTCGGCCCGCAGCTCGCGCCGCAGCTCGGCATGGTTTTCGACGATGCCGTTGAGGACGATGTGGATGCGGTCCTCGCAGTCGCCGTGGGGATGGGCGTTCTTTTCGGTCACCCGGCCGTGGGTGGCCCAGCGGGTATGGGCGACCCCGGTGGTGGCCGGTGGCGCGGCCACCGCGACGCCGCCCGCACCCGTGGCGTTGGCGGAGTGCTCGGCCATCGCCTCGCGCAGGTTCGCCAAGTTGCCGACGGCGCGCACGCTGTCGATCTCGCCGTCCGTGATCACCGAGACCCCCGCCGAGTCGTAGCCGCGATATTCGAGCTTCTCGAGCCCGGCGATCAGCAGGTCTCGGCACGGTCGGCCACCCACATATCCGACTATGCCGCACATAGGAGGCGATACAGGGTAGGGCAGTCGGGGCGGCGGCGGGAAGCGCCGAGCCCAGCCGCTCGCGGGCTAGGCCAGCTCCCGGCGGGTCAGCTCGACCAGGCGCCCGGCGATCCGCTCGCACTCGGCCTCATCGGGGGCCTCGACCATCACCCGCAGCAGCGGCTCGGTCCCGGAAGGGCGAACCAGCACGCGGCCGCGCCCCTCCAGCCGCGAGTTCTCCTCCTCCACCGCGCTCCACAGCTCGCTGGCGTCGTCCACGGCGGCGCGGTCGGCGATCGGCACGTTCTCCAGCCTCTGGGGGAGCCGCTCGAACGGCCCCACTGACTCCAGCGGCCGGCCGCCCAGCGCCCGCAGCGTGAGCAGGGCGGCCGCGATCCCGTCGCCGGTCGGCGCGAAGTCGGTCCAGATGATGTGGCCCGACTGCTCGCCGCCGAGGTTCCACTCGCGCGCGAGCAGGGCCTCGATCACGTAGCGGTCGCCGACCTTGGTCTGCGCGACCTCGATCCCCTCGGCGCTCAGCGCTTGGTGGAAGCCGTAGTTGGTCATCACGGTCACCGCCACGCCGCCGGCGAGCTCCCCCCGCTCTGAGAGGTGACGGGCGGCGAGCGCGATCAGCTCGTCCCCGTCGTGTGTGCGGCCGTTTGCGTCGACCGCGATCACCCGGTCCCCATCGCCGTCGAAGGCGAATCCGATCTGCGCCTCCGAAGCTGCCACCCTCTCGGCAAGCGCATCCGGCGCGGTGGCGCCACAACCGTCGTTGATGTTGCGGCCGTCTGGGTCGGCGCAGATCGTCTCCAGCTCGGCCCCCAGGCGCTCGAAGATCGCGGGCGCGGCCCGGTAGGTGGCGCCGTTGGCGCAGTCGAGCGCGATACGCATTCCGCCCAGATCGATCCCGAAGGCGGTGCGAAGCTCGCGCAGGTAGTCGTCCTGGGAGCCCTCGAGTGCGCGGACACGGCCGGGCGAGCCCTCCGCGGGAGCGTCCAGGCGAGCCTCGATGGCCACCTCCGCCTCGTCGTCCAGCTTGACCCCGGCCCGATCGAAGAACTTGATCCCGTTGTCCCCGTAGGGATTGTGCGAGGCGGAGACCACCGCGGCGAGATCGAGCCCGAGCCTCCGGGTCAACACCGAGGCGGCCGGCGAGGGCAGCACCCCGCCGAGCAGCGCGTCGCCGCCGGCGGCGGCGATCCCCGAGGCCAGCGCCGACTCCAGCATCGGGCCGGATTCGCGGGTGTCGCGGATCACCAGCACCTGCGGGCGCTCCGGCTCCAGCGTCAGCGTCGCGGCCCGCCCCAGCCGCTGCGCCAACTCCGCAGTCAGGAACTCGCCTACCGCCCCCCGGACCCCGTCGGTCCCGAAGAGTTTGCGCTCCGCCATTGCCCCGGCGGCTAGCGCTTGGAGAACTGAGGCCGCTTCCGGGCCTTCTTCAGCCCCGCCTTGCGTCGCTCCTTGACCCTTGCGTCCCGGGTCAGCATTCCCCGCCGCTTCAGCTCGCGGCGCAGCTCGGGATCCACGTCGCACAGAGCGCGCGCGATCCCGTGTCGTACGGCGGCGGCCTGTCCGGAGACCCCGCCGCCTCGGACCCGGACTCGCACGTCGACATTGCCCTCGTAGCCGCTCTGCACCAGGGGCTGCTTGGCAACGGACTGCAGATAGGCGCGAGGGAAGTACTCCTCGAGCTTTCGCTGGTTGACCTCGATCGCCCCCTTGCCGGGGGTGATGATCACCCGCGCCACCGATGACTTGCGCTTGCCGGTCGCCAGGTATCGGGCGTCGCCGGAGAGCTTGGTCGGCTTCGCCGCCAGGGGCGCCTCCTCCGCCTGCTCCGCGGTCAGCTCGGCCTCGCGGCGGCGGCGCTCTTCCTCCTCGGCCTCGCGACGGGCCCGCTCCTCGGCACTCAGCTCGCGCTCGGGCTCGATCGCGATCGGATCGAGCTCGGCACCGGGCACGGCCTCGCCCTCCTCCTTCTTGGTCTTCGCGGGCTTCTCCGGCCGATCCTCGGCGGCCTTCGGCTCCTCGGCCTCCTCCTCCTGGGCGGCCTCGGGCGGGGGCTCGGCGGTGGGCGCCTGGTCGTCGGGCTCGCCGACCTGCTGCTCCGGGACCTCGGCCTCCGGGTCGCCCGGCGCGCCGGCCTCCGGCTCCTGGGGCGTCTCGCCCTCCGGCACCTGCTCGGCGTCTTGGCGCTCTTCGTCGCTCATCGGGTTTCGATCTCCAGCTTCTTCGGCTGCTGGGCCTGGTGGGGATGCTCGGGGCCCGCGTAGATCTTCAGCTTGCGCAGCTGCTGGCGGGCGAGGCGGTTGCGCGGCAGCATGCCCTTCACGGCCCGCCGCAGCACCTCCTCGGGCCGGCGCTCGAGCAGGTCGCCGAGAGTGCGATAGCGGATCCCGCCCGGGTAGCCGCTGTGGCGCCAGTAGCGCTTGTCCTCGCGCTTGTTGCCGGTGACCACGACCTTCTCGGCGTTGACAACCACTACGAAATCGCCGACGTCGACATGCGGGGTGTAGGTCGGCTTGCGCTTGCCGCGCAGCACATCGGCGATCTGGGTGGCGAGGCGGCCCAGGGTCTGACCCTCGGCGTCGACCAGGTGCCAGTCGCGCTCGCGGTCCTGGGAGGTGGCCTGATATGTCGCCTGTGCCGTGCTCATAAAAACGGCCGCGCCGGGGCGCGACTGGCGGCGCATGATAGCCGCCAGCGGCTGCCAGGCTGCTGTATTCCGGAGCGAAGGCCGCAGGCCGAAGCGACTTGGGAGGGGCAGCCGCAGCCAGCCGCGGCTTGATGGCGAAGCCGTTCCACCGCTCCGATGCTCCGGTTATACTGCCGCGCCAGCAAGTGCCTAATCCCCGCCGTCGATCGGCGGGGAGCGGGGGACCCAAAGGGGACCCGATCCCCGGGGCGAATCGAACGAGGTAGTTCGTAGCGCCGCTCTTTCGGCGCGAGCCCGCCAGCTAACCCCGCAGGCGACGGAAAGAGTGCGAGCAGTCGATCCTGACAAGCGCAGCAGGCACGCTCCGGTGGGGCGGGTCAGCGCGATCCTGGCCGCTGCCACGGCGACGCTGGCGATCGGCGCCGGCGCCGCCTCGGCGCAGACCGGCGGGTCCACGGCGCCCACCGCCGAGCCCGCTCCCCCGTCCGGCACCACCACCTACGGCCACAGCCAGGTCTTCCCCGTCCCCGGCCCGCACTACTACGGAGACGGCTTCGGCGCCGGTCGCGGCCACCGCGGCCAGGACGTCTTCGCGGCCTGCGGCGAGCCGCTGGTCTCGGTCTCCCCGGGCAAGGTGATCTTCGTCGGCAAGCAGAAGCGGGCCGGCAAGTACATGGTGATCCGCTACAAGCGGCTGAAGCAGGACTACGCCTACATGCATCTGAAGGGCTGGCCGGTCGTCCGCAAGAAGCAGAAGGTCGCGCCCGGGCAGCACATCGGCTACGTGGGCAAAAGCGGCAACGCCAGCGCCTGCCACCTGCACTTCGAGCTCTGGGTCGGGCGCTGGTACCGCGGCGGTCGGTCGGTCAACCCGACGCCGTTCCTGCTTCAGTGGGACGCCTACTCCTAGCGAGCGCGCGGCTCTACGCTGATCGGCGGTGCCTCCCGCCGAGCCCCTTCTCGCAGTAGTCCTCAACCTGACCAGCTTCGGGCTGGCCGTGCTCACCGCCTTGGGTCTGCTGATCGCGGTCAGCCTCCTCTACAGGCACCCCACCCGGCGCTGCCACCACTGTCATCGCCGAGTCCGCCTCGACCAGCGCATCTGCCGCCACTGCGGCTACGACCTCGAGCCGGTCAGGACAAGCAGGTAGCCACCCCTCTTTCTCGTCCGGCGGCGCGCTACCCCCGCCCGGCTACCGAATCCTTACTAGCCCAGCCTGCATGCGCTGGGCCAGTCGGCCTCGGGCTTCCGCCGTCTGGCGCCGGTTACTGAGGCGGCCGGGGTCGGCTGGATGCACCGCGCGGCACCCATGCCGGGGAGCTGCTCGTCGCCGCTGCACTCGGGGCCGGAGCCGGCCGGGTGTGTCTCCGGAGGGATGCACCGCGCGGCACCCATGCCGGGGAGCTGCTCGTCGCCGCTGCACTCGAGGCCGGAGCCGGCCGGGTGTGTCTCCGAAGAAGGACACCCAGCAGAAGGGCGAGCATGCCCATCAGCGTCGGGAGGAGGAAGTTCAGGCCGGTGAAGGCGAGGTTCCCCTGGCCTGAGCCCGAGGTGACTGCGGCGCCGCCGGCCGCACCGGCGGCGCTGTCGCCGATTCCAATGCCGTCGCCGTCGCCGTTGCCGTTGCCGTCGCCGTCGCCGTCGCCGTTGCCGTTGCCGTCGCCGTTGCCGTCGCCGTTGCCGTTGCCGTTGCCGTTGCCGTCGCCGTTGCCGTCGCCGTTGCCGTTGCCGTCGCCGTTGCCGTTGCCGTTGCCGTCGCCGTTGCCGTTGCCGTCGCCGTTGCCGTCGCCGTTGCCGTTGCCGTTG
>CAYZPZ010000015.1:15668-17139 GCA_964480205.1 uncultured Conexibacteraceae bacterium | reverse complement strand
TTCGTAGGGCGCGCGTCTGCCTAGCTTAGTTCCTGGCTACGGCTTCACAAAATCCCTGCTAGGAACCGTGTAGCTCCAACCGCTTCATACCGCTTTGGCCCTCATTTGCCTCTCTACTAAGGGCCGGAGAAGGGCGCGGTCCGGCCCGGGAGATGCAAGGGTTTACTTCGTGAGCGGGCCATGATCGTCGGACTCGCCCTCGCCCTCGCCTGCGCCGTGGGGACGAGCGTCTCGTTTCTGCTCAAGCACCGCGGCGCGGTCTTGGCACCGCCCGTGCGGGTCCGGCACCCGCTGCGAAGCGCGATCGAGCTCTTCCGCTCCCGGTGGTTCGCGGTCGGCTGGGTCGTGGCGGTCGGTGCCTGGCTACTTCACGTCGGCGCACTCGCCCTGGCGCCATTGTCGATCGTCCAAGCCGTCCTCTCGGGCGGGCTGGTGTTCCTCGCCGTCTTCGCCGAGCGCTTCTTCGGCTTCCGGCTCGGACGCCGTCAGTGGGCCGGCGTCATCGTCACGGCAGCGGGGCTTGCGGTCATCGGGCTGACCTCGGGGCCGGCGGACGCAGATCCCCCGGGCTATGCCCTGGCTGCGTTAATCACGATCGAGTGCGGCATTCTTGCCGCCAGCGCCGCGGTCGCCGTGATCTCGACCCACCACCGCGTCTCGCCCGCGGCGCAGGGTTTGCTCCTCGGCGCTGCCGCCGGGGCGCTGTTCGGTGTCTCTGACATCGCGATCAAATTTCTGACGGACGCCGTTGAAGACGGGGTGCTCAAACTGATCAGCCCCTGGACCGGGGCGGCCCTGGTCGCCTCGGTGGGTGCCTTCTATGCCTCGGCCCGTGGACTGCAGTTGGGGCCGGGCGTTGAGGTGATCGCGCTGACCTCGATTGCGGCCAACCTCATCGCGATCGTCGGCGGCATTCTTGTTTTCCGTGACCCGGTCGGCGCCGGGGCGCTCGAGATCACCGGGCGGATGCTCGCGTTCGGTCTCGTCGTCGTAGGGGCAGCTCTAATCCCGGCTCCCGTCCGTGCTGCCCGACGCCCGTCTGAATCCGGGGAGCCAGGTACCGCGGCGCCGGTGTAGTACTCGCCAGGCGGCCCGCCTCTCAGCGGACGTGGAAGACGTGGCCGCAGTTCTCGCAGACCTCGGATTCCAGCGGGGTTCGCTCGCCGCAGCGAGAGCACTTCTTGTTGCGGCTTGGCACCCAGAGGAGGCGCCCGACGAGGAAGACGACTACCACCACAAGCACGACGATGATGGCGATAGTCATCCGAACCTCGCCTCGGTCCGCTTCATACCGGCCATGGAACGGACGATAGCGGCGCGAATCGACGCCTCGCATGGCTCGTGAAGTCACGCCGCTCGACGCTTTCGCGACGGCGGCAGGCTTCTTCCTATCGTATGTGCTCGCCGCCTGAGCAGCGCGTTATCGGCGGTCAGCCGCGGTCGGTGCCGCCTTCAGGCGAGGTGCGGCGCG
>CAYZPZ010000015.1:11972-15568 GCA_964480205.1 uncultured Conexibacteraceae bacterium | reverse complement strand
CCCGTCCGGCCCTGCTCGCGAGAGCCCGCTGAGTCGGGTCGGCTCGGGGTTGGCTGCTCGAGATCGCTCACGTCATGCCCTCTACCCACCGCTCGCGATAACGAACAACCCGTCGCAGACATCGACAGCCGTGGCTTCGGCGGCCGTCTTTGGGACCGGCAGGTCCTGACGCTGGGCCGGTGCATCCCTTGTAAGTTGGCCGTATCCGGAGTTCGACCGCCGCCCTAGCTGCAGCTCTGTGCATGATCGCCTTCCCGGCGAGCGCGGGCGGCGCGGAGATCGTCACCTGGCACACCGACAGCCGCTTTGTCGATCCTTCGAAGGCGGAGTCCGGCTACAACCATCCTGGCGTGCCGCCCCGGCCGAACGCGTTGCGGGTCAACGTCTATCTGCCGGACGGCTATGACCCGAGCTCTCCGGGTGGCTATCCGGTCCTGTTCCTCCTGCACGGTGTAGGCGATGCCTATGACTCCTGGGCGCTACCGGGGCAGGGGGAGATCATGGAGATCGCGGATGGCTTTGACGGCATCATCGTGATGCCGGAGGCAGATCGCGGCTACTACACGAACTGGTGGAATGGCGGCCGTCGCGGTGATCCCGGCTGGGAGCGCTACCACCTCGACGAACTGATCCCGCTCGTCGAGGATCGCCTCCCGATCAGGCGCGGGCGCCGTTGGCACGCCATCTACGGTTTCTCGATGGGAGGCATGGGTGCCATGTTCTATGCCTCGCAACGCCCGGGCTACTTCGGCTCCGCTGGGGCATCGCAGGGGACTCTGTCGCTGCAGCGGCCGGAGTTTCAGGCTGAGCCGGTGTTCACCACCTTCGTTGAGCAGGATCCCGAGGCGATCTTCGGAGACCCGGAGGACCAAGAGTTCTACTGGGCCGGGCACAACCCGATGAAGCTGGTGGCGAACCTCGCCCATACCCGGCTGTACGTGGCGGTCGGCAACGGAGTACCGGCGGACGACGAGAGTCCAGGACCGGGGCAGCTGACAGAGGTGGAAGTGAGGGTCCAGTCGGAGGAGTTCGTCGCGGCAGCACAGGAGACCGGCGCGCGGCTCACCTACCGCCCGCAGCGGGGCACCCACGACTGGCCCTCGCGCCGCCGCCATCTCGCCTACGCCATCCGCGAGTGGGGGCTGTTCGAGTCGGTCCTCGAGACGTCGACCACTTGGACTTACAGGACCGTGGCCCAGTTCGGTCAAATGTGGGGGTTCAGGTTCAGGTTCAACGCCCCCCCCGAGCAGGTCAACACATTCTCGCTGGACCGCAACCGCCTGCGCGGGCGGGGCTCGGGCAGAGTCGAGGTGCTCACGCCCGACGGCTGCCGGTTCCTCGCCACCCTGCCGTTCGAGCGGACGCTCGCGCCCAATTGCGGGGCCGCGGCCGACGACGATCACCATTCCTCGGACGACGACGATCGCAAGCCTTCGGCGGGTGATGGCTCTGGGCGCGACGGTGGCGGCAAAGGTGGCCAGGACGAGCGCGGCGGTGGCGGCAAAGGTAGCCGGGACGAGCGCGGCGGCTTCGGCTCGACCGCAAGCTCGGCTACCACCGGCGCCTCGGAGCAGGGGGCGCTTCCATTTACCGGCTTCGCGGTGGCACTCCTAGCTGTGACCGGACTGGTGCTCCTGGCCGCTGGCGGTTGGATGTGCCGCGCGACGACCGCAACCGCTCGGTCAGTGCCCGGAGAGCGCAGCTAGGCGTCGGGGGAGATGCGCGCGTGAAGGCCTCATCGCCGGCGCTGATTTGGGGATCTACGGCCGACGAGCGGGAGCTCCCATTCCCTTGCGATCGCCACGTCGCCGAGCCTGGCGACGTCTGCTGGTGCGGAGTTGACGTCGACGCCCCCGCCTCCGTCGTCTTCCGGTGGCTCTGCCAGCTGCGGGTCGCGCCGTACAGCTACGACCCGCTCGACAACCTCGGCCGTCGTAGTCCCCAGACCCTGACCGAGATGCTCAAAGGCGGCGCACGATCTCCACGTTCTCCCCCGGCATCGCCCGCGCAGTATCGGCGACCACTGCTTTCCATGCAAAGCAGCGGTTTTCGGGCGATACGGGGCACTGCGCGATAGTTGGGCCCGAAGATCCGTGCCGGGCCGTGCGATGGTCTGCGCGTTCTAGGGGCGGGTTGCGTCGGGGTTCTTGGAACTCGATACCAGGCTGATTCCGGTGGAGCCCTGTGGCTCCGGTTACCACCCTGTTCCCACCTACTCCGACAGCCCGGCGGCTTCGAGGGCTTTGCCCCCGCCGCTTCCTTACGAGGTGTACTCCCCGACCCCGAGGAGGTTCCCGTCAGGGTCCTTGCACCAGGCGGTCTTGGCGTCCCCGAAGTCCGCGATCCCTTTCTCGTTGGTCTTCATTTGACCCTCGTCGTACTGCTCGAAGCTGACGCCGTTCGATGTGAGCTCGTCGACGGTCGCATCGAGGTCGTCGACGTCCCAGCCAGCAACGGTTGCGCCGGATGCACTGGCGTTGGGAGAGGGAAAGACGTGAACCGAGGTCCCCTCGCCGCAGGGATAGGTGGTGCCTCCATCTCCTTGCTCCTCGCCCCCCGACAGCCCGAGCTTGCTCTCGTAGAACTCCTTCGCCCTGGACATATCGCTGACTGCGATCGCAGCCCCGACCTTGGCATCGCTCAGCTTCATTTCTGCGCCTCCTCGTCGATTGAAGCGCAAGCCTAAGCCGTGCGGCGCCGCCCTCGCAGTATCTCCTACTCCGACAGCCCGGCGGCTTCGAGGGCCTCGGCCCAATTCGCGTACGCCTCGATCCGCTCGACGAGGCCGTCGCGCAGCGTCCACACGTTGCCGAACTGGCGCAGTACCTCAAGCCCATCGCGGCCCCGGGCATCGAATGTGAAAAGGATCACCACCCGCTGGTCCGCCTCGCGCAGCTCGTCAACCGCGATCCGGATCGACTCCCACGTCCCGCGAAAGTCGCCCCAGAACTCCTTCCACCCATCCTGCCCCCGATAGACAGGAGCAAAGCCGGGGAACAGGCCCGAGGGCCTGTACTCGAAGTCGCGGTGAAGCATCGCGAGGATCGCATCCAAGTCCCCGTCGTTCCATGCGGCGATGGCCTGCCGCACGATTTCCACGTTCTTCTGCGCCATCCCCTACTGCGACAGCCCGGCGGCTGCCCGTGCTCCCGCCCGGACCTCGTCGAGCGGCAAAGCAGCCTGCTCGCAAAGCGTGGCGAGGTCAAAGTAGATGCTCTCGCCCTCCATCAGCCCGTCGCGAAACGGTGTTACGTTCGCGAACGGGACGACGAACGATCGCCCCGATGGCGGCGCGCCCATCCACTCGCCCTCGCTCGTCCCCCGCAGCGTGCCCCAGGTGACCATGACGTCTTCGCCGAACGCCTGACCCTGATCATCGGGCGCGAGGTCCGGAAACGCCCTGAAGAAGCCCTCCTCGTAGCTCCTCCGCACCGCCTTCCGTCCCTCGCTGCGCAGGCCGAGGGGGTGCGTCTCGAGGAAGCAGTCCTCGACGAAGGTCGCGAGGATCCCGTCGTAGTCACGCGCCACTTCGGCGTCTCGATGCGCTTCGAAGAGCCGTTGCATCTCCTCCGGGCTCATATGGCTCACATGCTCCT
>CAYZPZ010000015.1:0-11872 GCA_964480205.1 uncultured Conexibacteraceae bacterium | reverse complement strand
TGCGCTTCGAAGAGCCGTTGCATCTCCTCCGGGCTCATATGGCTCACATGCTCCTCCGACATCGCCTACTCCGACAGCCCGGCGGCTTTGAGGGCAACCAAAAGGCTTCGCTCCTAAGAGCCTTCCTGCACCTCGACGATGTCGTCGGCCACCAAGCCGGAGGCTTCGCGGTGGACGGTCTCTGCAGCTTCCTTGTTCGGGGCCTCAACCAAGCAGTGCACAAGCCCTTCCTCCTCGTTGAACCAGTACTTGTGGTACTTGACCCCGTGTTGCTCCTGGATCTCAAGGTCCTTCTTATGCGCGTCGGCCACCGCCTGCGCCGTCAAGCCCTCCACCTTCCGATGCGTGTCCATGAACAGCGGCATCCCTCTCCCCTCTGACCTGAGCGAAGTGGCTTGATCGTCGTGTGTGCCTCGTCGAGGATGGCCCGAAAGCCGTGGCGCGACCCTACTCGGGCTGACCTGGCAGGTCAAGCTCGCGCGAGCGAGCAGCCGGGGGAAAGGCTTGCGAGGAACCTCGGAGGAGAATCTACTGCGCCCCTACTCCGACAGCCCGGCGGCTTCGAGGTTCATTTACGTCGGAGCCTGTACCAATGCTCGTCGAACCTGAGCAGCTTCGCGATCGGTTCCGGCTCGGCGTCCGCGACCTCGACGTCGACGACGTTCCACTCGGGGAAGGCAGCTTCGACGTCGCTTTGGTTTGCCCCACGGGGGAGCGGTCCTCTGCGGCGAGGGGTAAAGACATCGAGCAGCACCGTGGCATCGGGCGAGGTGATCGCGCTGACCTCGCGCCCCATTGCCTGCCTCTGGTCGCCGCCTAAACCGTGGAAGGTCCCGGTGTCCAGCACCAAGCGGAAGTCCGAACCGATGTCGGCAGCCCGAAGGTTCGTGACATCGCCTTGGACGAGTGCCATGTCGACACCCGCGTCCCGCACCCGCTCCTGGCCACGCTCCAACGCCCTTTCGACTATGTCGACGCCGACGACCTGCCATCCGCGTTCGGCCAGCCTTACGCCCCAGACGGCGCTGCCGCAGCCAAGGTCGAGCGCCCGCCCATAGGGGGGCTCTCGTCCTACCTCCTCGCGCTCGAGCAACTCGGAGAGCTTTTCGACGAACGGTGGATGTTCGGCGAGGTCCTCCCATGGATGGAAGCCAAGCCGGTAGAACAGTTTGTACGGGACGGCCATGCGGTCTCCTTACAGGTTCGCTCTCGCTGGCTTTTCCTGCGACATCGCCCGTGCAGTATCGCCGCGCGAACCCACGGGGGCAACCCCCGTCGACTGCGCGTAGGCCTACGAGGCGGCTGCCCGCGCGCGCAGGGCATAACAAAGTTGGAACCCGTCCAACCCGCCCGCCAGGGGGGGAACCTCCGCAGCGAGCGTTGAGTCCTGCGAGGCGGCTCCCTGTGAGAAAAAGGTTTCGGGACCCGAAGAGAAACAAGGCGAAGAAAGGCCCTACGCAGCGTCCTACTCCGACAGCCCGGCGGCTTCGAGGGCCTCGGAGCGGTCGCTGAAGTTCCTCCAATGTGTGACCTTCCCGTCGCTGAACGTAAAGACGTGGGCATCGGTCTCGTCCACCATCTCGATCCCGCTGCCCGAGCCTCGCCCGGTCAGGCGGAGGATCGCCACGATGCTGTGATCTGCCTCGATCAACTCCACGACCTCTGCGTGATGAGATTCCCACGCCGCGAGGAACCCCTCAGCCCATTCTCGAAGCTCGGCAGGGCCATGGAAGGGCCCCGGCTCCGGTACCTCGGGCGAGAAGATGACCTCGCACTCGGGGTCAAAGAGGGCAAGCATCGCCTCGACGTTCGCTTGATTCCAGGCGTCCACGAGCCTCGCAACGATCTCGACGTTCTCCTGCGACATCGCCCGCGCAGTATCGAGCCTAGATGGGCGCCGTACAACGAAGCAGGGCGCCCCTTCGGGCGCCCCGGTTCGCGAAAGATCAGCTCTGATCGACGATCAGGTCTTCTTGAAGCCGCACTTCTTGCCCTTGTTGTTCGGCGCCGTCTTCGTCGTTCCCTTGCCCTTCTTCTTACACGGCTTGGACTTCGCGTTGGGAACGCCACCTCGGTCGGCGACCGAGCTAGCGACCGGGAAGGAGAAAGCCAGTGCTGCGCCGGTCACCAGCGCCGCCAGCCTTCGCATCGTCTGTGTCTTCATCTCACCTCCCCGACGTCAAATGGAGTTCTTGATTCTTCGTAAGCGCGACCAGAGAACACGGCCTCCGGCGCGAAGTTGCTTCGAGGGTAGCGGCGTGGTCGCGGTTGGTAGGGGAGGGTCGAGATTGCGGAGCCTTCGTTTCTGCGATGCGGCTCCCTGTGAGAAAAAGTTCTAGGACTGGAGCTGCCGCTTTTCGTCCAAAGCGACTACTCCGACAGCGCGACGCTGTAGGAGCCGCTAACTCAGATCGCCTTCTCGACCTCGCAGGTCTTGGCCTTGTCGGCCTTGGCGCCGCCCTTGCAGATGTCCTTGCCGCCCTGGCCGAAGAGCTTGTCGTTGCCCTTGTTCCCCCGCAGGATGTCGTTGCCCCCGCCGCCGACCAGCTTGTCATCGCCGCGGTTGCCCTTGAGGTCGTCGCGGTTGCCGCGACCGAAGAGCTTGTCCTTGCCCGAGCCTCCGCGCAGGGAGTCCTTGCCGGCGCCGCCGAAGATCCGGTCGTGGCCATTCTCCCCGAACAGCCGGTCCGCTCGGTTGGCGCCCTTGATGATGTCGGCGCCGTCGCCGCCGCAGATCAGGTCCTTGCCGCCGAATCCCTTGATCTTGTCGTCGCCGCCCAGGCCGGCGATCACGTCGGGGCCGTTGGTGCCCTTGATCAGATCGTCCCCGGGAGTGCCGACGTGCGTTGCCGGCTTGCCCTTGCAGGTGGAGGGGAGGGTAGAGGGAGGGGCGGAGGGGCCGGTAGGCGGCTCGACCACGGCGCTGATATTGAGGCGCGTATCGGAGAGAATGACGCCAAAATCGCCGGACTCGCCGTCCCCGAGATCGCCGACGCGGAGAAGCCACGACTCCCCGGGCGCGTCGAAAGCGCACCGCACGTTGTCGGTGTCGGTATGGAGCCCGAGCACGTCGCCAGCCATAACCGGGATGCTGATCCCCGAGAAGGTGTTGACCGAGCTTGGGGTGAGGGCGCGGGGGCCGTCGTGGCCCACGGCCATGTAGGTCGGCCCGGCGACGTGACGAAACACCTTCATCGTCAGCATCTGACCCAGGGCGGTACCGGCAGCGTGGCTCCAGGAGGTGACCGCCCCGTCGGCGGGCACGACGTAGGTGTTGCCCGAAGTTACGCTCGGCTGCAACAAGTCGAGAGTGTCGGAGCAAGCCCCGCCGAATGTCCCCGTCGGCCCGAGCTGCCCGATCGTCGTCGCCGCGCTCGCCCCCGAGGGAATGGCCGTGATAAGCGCCACTGCCACCAACGATGCGAGCGAAAAGCGCCTCCCGAGTCTCCCTGTCTCCCCCACCACCAGCTCGAATCTACTTCGGTCCGCAGGGGAAGTCAAGTCAGCTCAGCGACGATCATCAGCCGGGTGGGGCCTCTCTCTAGACCGCCTGTTTGAGCAAGGGGGTGACGCTCTCGCGGGCCGTTCTCGGCAACGAGTTAGAGGCCGCCGCCTACCCCGCGACTCGACGGCGACCGATCCGGTTTCCCTGGCCGTTGTCGCCCGCCTAGGCGGGGGGGACTGGCTCGCGGGGAGCCGAAGCTAACCGCACCCGGCAGCGCGTTCCCACTTCCGTTACCACCCCCTCCCCCTGCTAGGAGACGCGGGATCAACCCCAGGGGCCAACTTTCCCTGCTCGAATTCGGCTTCTGAGTAGCGCGCCCGACAGGATTCGAACCTGTGACCTTCGGTTTCGTAGACCGACGCTCTATCCAACTGAGCTACGGGCGCGTGAGGGCACTAGCGTAGCGGCGGTGGGCGCGGCTGAGCCGGTCAACATCGCCGATCTGGAGCGGCTCGCGGCCGAGAAACTGGAGCCCGGCGCGCACGGTTACTTCGCCGGGGGGGCGGGCGACGAGCACACCCTGAGGCGCAACGGCGAGGCCTTCGAGGGGTGGGAGCTGCGCCCGCGGGTGCTGGTCGACGTCTCGGAGGTCTCCACCCGCTGCTCGCTGCTCGGCGTCGACTCCGAGCTGCCGGCGTTCGTGGCGCCGGTCGCCTTCCAGCGGCTCGCCCACCCCGACGGCGAGGCGGCGATGGCTCGCGCGGCGGCGGCGGCCGGGACGGTGTTCTGCCTCTCTACGCTCTCGTCGCTCCGCCCGGCGGAGGTCGCGGCAGCCGCTCCGGGGGCGAGGCGCTGGATGCAGCTCTACCTCTTCCGCGACCGCGCCGTCACCCGCGCGCTGCTCGACGAGGCGATCGAGGCCGGCTACGAGGCGGTGCTGCTCACCGTCGACGCGCCCTTCGCCGGGCGGCGGGAGCGCGACCACCGCACCGGTTTCGAGGTCCCCGCCGACCTGCGTGCGCCGGCGATCGAGGCGGCTGTAGGGCAGCGCAGCCTCTCGGTCGCGGAGGTCTTCGGCCTGGTCGACGCCTCGATCACCTGGGACGACCTCGAGCGCCTGGTGGGGGACTGCGAGCTGCCCGTGCTGGTCAAGGGCCTGATTCGCCCCGACGACGCGGAACTCGCGATCGAGCACGGTGCGGCGGGAGTCGTGGTCTCCAACCACGGCGGCCGCCAGCTCGACAACGTCACGGCGACGATCGACGCGCTTCCCGAGGTGGTGGAGGCGGCCCACGGCCGGGTTCCCGTGCTGATGGATGGCGGGATCAGGCGCGGAACCGACGTCGCGGTGGCGCTGGCACTGGGGGCCGACGCCGTGCTCGTCGGCCGCGCCCCGCTCTGGGGTCTGGCGGTCGACGGCCAGGCGGGTGCGGAGCTCGCGCTGGAGATCCTGGAGCGGGAGCTGCGGCTCGCCCTCGCCCTGCTGGGCGCCGCCTCGGTCTCCGAGCTGCACCGCTCGCACGTGCGACGCCGCGCCCGCTCGTAGCGACGATCGGCGCCGGGGGCTACCGGGGCCCCCGCTAGTCTGGCGCGCCGATGCGCGATCGGCTCTCCGCCACCGACATGTCCTCGCTGTTCGCCGAGCGCGGGCAGGTCCACGTACACGTCGGCGGCACCATCGTCGCCGAGGGGGCCCCGCCCGACTACGAGCGGCTGATCGCCCACGTCCAGAACCGGCTCGACCTGGTTCCCCGCTTCCGCCAGCGGATCGTCAAGGTGCCGCTGGGGATCGAGAACCCGGTCTGGGCCGACGACCCCGCCTTCGACGTGCGCCGCCACGTCCGCAACGTGGCGATCCCCCGCCCGGGCCGACTCGATCAGCTGCGCGACCTGGTCGGGCGGATCATGTCCGAGCCGCTGGACATGGAGCATCCGCTCTGGCAGCTCTATCTGATCGACGGGCTGCGCGGCGGCCGGCATGCCTATCTCTCCAAGACCCACCACGCACTGGTGGACGGGGTGGCCGCGGTCGACATCGGAATGATCCTGCTCGACGCCAAGCCGCGGCCGCCCAGGATCAAGCCGCCGAAGGACCCCTGGCGCCCGCAGGCCCCGAAGTCGGGCGATCTGTTCGTCAAGGCCGCCGCCTACGCGGTGCAGCGACCCTTCCGGGCCGCCGGCCGCGCCGCCTCCCACACCGTGCGGATGCCGGCGAGGACCGCGAAGCAGGTGGTGGGCACGGTCGAGGCCTTTACCGGGCTCGCCGCGGGCGGGCCCTCGTGCCCGAAGAGCCCCTTCAACGTGCGGATCGGCCGTGACCGGCGGGTGGCCTGGGCCAGCGCCGACCTCGACCGCCTGAAGCGCGCCCGGGCATACGCTGAGGGCTCGACCGTCAACGACGTCGTCCTCTCGGTCGCGGCCGGTGCGCTGCGGCGCTTCTTCGAGTCGCGCGGCGAAGACCCTCCGCAGTACCTGGTCGCGCTGGTCCCGGTCAGCATCCGCCGGGAGGATGAGGAGGCGCAGCTCGGCAACCGGATCTCGACCATCCTGGTCAAGCTGCCGGTGGCCGAGCCGGATCCCCGCAAGCGCCTGGCGATACTGCGGGACGAGACCGCCCGCCTGAAGCAGTCCGAGAACGCGCGCGCTGCTTCCCTGCTGGTGGAGGCGACCGGGTGGACGCCGCCGACGATCAACCGGCTGCTGTCGGTGGCGATGGCGCGCCCGCTCGTCTTCAACCTGGTCGTCTCCAACGTGCCGGGGCCCCAGCAGCCGCTCTATCTGCTCGGTCGCAAGCTGCGCGAGATCTATCCCTACGTCCCGCTCAGTCCCCAGAACCACGCCCTCTCGATCGGGCTGATCAGCTACGACGGGCGCGTCTTCTTCGGCCTGGTCGGGGACCGCGACGTCGTCCCCGATCTCGATGAGCTGGCTGCCTCGCTGCGCGGTGCGCTGCGCGAACAGCCGGTGCCGCGGCGCAAGCCGGCGGCGACCAAACAGGGGCGGGACGCGGCGAAGCCGCGCAAGAAGGCCGCCCCGAAGCCGAAATCGCGGAGCCGCGCGCGCAAGCCGAAGCCGAGCTCGAAGCGCTGGCGCCGGCGCGCGCGAGCTAGGGCCGGATGAACACGGGCGCGCCCAGGGGGACGCGCGCGAACAGGCCCACCATGTCGGCGTTGCTCGCCCGCAGGCAGCCCAGCGAGGCGGCGAGCCCGGTCGGGCCGGGCGTGCCGTGGATCGCGATGCGATCGCCCCCAAGCCAGTCGGGTGGCAGGTTCGGCTGGTGTCCGGTGAGGGCGAGGATGCAGCAGCCGTAGTAGCGCCCCACGTTCTTGCCGGCGAGGGCGTCGGTGACCGCATAGTCACCGGGCGGGGTCGGCGAGCCGGCCCCCCCGACCGTGACCCGGAAGCCGTCCAGGACCTTCTTGCCGTAGCGCAGACGCACGAGCCGCTCGGAGAGGTCGGCATGGATGGAGTAGGACGTCTCGTAGTGCTCGATCGCCTCCGGGTCGTCGCGGATCCAGCCGAGCTCTCCGTTGGGAAGCTCGCTGGTGCGGACCGCCAGCCACTCGCCCTCGGTGCGGGCAACCCCAAAGTTGCGCACCGATCCGAACTCGGTGCGATCGCCGAGCTCGGCGATCACCTCGCCGTCGGGGGCGTCGCGCAGCTCGACCTCCTCGCCCGACCGCACCGTGGCGATCTTGTAGCTGGGGCCCGGCACCCGGGGGGCCGCGGGGGCCCTCTCGCGGCGCAGAACCGGGAAGGCCTCCCTCAGCCTGGTCAGCGGGTCGGCGCCGTCGCCGCCGGGCGCTGCGGCGGACTCGGCCGAGGATCCCGCGTCGGCCGCCGGCTCCGGATTCCCCCCATCCAAGAGCACGATCAGCGCGATCGCACAGAGCCCGGCGAGGGCGAGCATCGGGGGCACCTTCATCAGCGGAGAGGGAGGGATTCGAACCCTCGAGGGAGCTGGTAGCCCCCTACTCGCTTAGCAGGCGAGTGCCTTCAGCCGCTCGGCCACCTCTCCGGGCGAATCTCCGATTGTAGGCTGGCTGGCCGCATGCCGAGCCCTCACGAGAGCCCCACGCCCACCACGCCGGTCCCCCCCGAGGCGCCGGAGCAGCCCGCGCCCCCGGCGGAGGAGCCCCGGCGTGGGGCGGCGCTGAGCCGGCCCCGGATCGAGGCCCAGGCCGAGGCGCCGACGCCGCTGCCGGTCCCCACCCCGATGGAGGCCTACGAGCGCTACGAGCAGGTCTTCTCCGAGCTGCGCGGGCCGTTCGCCTTCGTCGATCTTGACGCGCTCTGGTCCAACGCCGCCGAGCTGCTGCGCAGGGCGCAGGGCAAGCCGATCCGGATCGCCAGCAAGTCGGTCCGCTGCCGCCCCATCCTCGAGCGCCTGCTAGACCTCGATCGCGGGTTCCAGGGAGCCCTCACCTTCACCCTCGCCGAAACGCTGTGGCTGTGGGAGCGGGGGATGCGCGACCTGGTGGCCGCCTATCCGACCACGGACCGCGCCGCGCTGACCCGCCTGGCGCGGCTGACCGCGGAGCATCCCGAGGACGCGCCCGTGGTAATGGTCGACTGCGCAGAGCACCTCGATCTGATCGAGGACGCCGCGGCCTCCTTCGTCGCGCCGATCCGCGTGGCGCTCGACGTCGATCTGTCCTGGTGGCCGCTCGGCGGCCTGTTCAAGATCGGTCCGAAGCGCTCGCCGATCCGCACCGGCGAGCAGGCCGCCTCGCTGGCGCGCGAGATCGAGCGGCGCGAGCGCGTCAGGCTGGTCGGGGTGATGGCCTATGAGGGCCAGATCGCCGGCGTCGGCGACGCCGTCCCCGGCAAGTCGATCTCCAACGCGCTGACCCGCGCCATGCAGGCCACCTCGGCGAAGGACGTGCAGGCGCGCCGGTCGGAGAGCGTCGCCGCGGTGATGCAGATCGCCGAGCTCGAGTTCGTCAACGGCGGCGGCACCGGGGCGATGGAGCTGGCCGCGGCCGAGCCGGCCGTGACGGAGATCGGAGCGGGCTCGGGCTTCTACGCGCCGGCGCTGTTCGACGGCTATCGCAGCGTTCGACTGATCCCGGCAGCGATGTTCGCGCTGCCGGTGGTTCGGAAGCCGGCGCCGGGGATCGCCACCGCGCTAGGCGGCGGGTACGTGGCCTCGGGCCGGGCGCGTCGCGACCGGGCGCCCAGACCGCACCTTCCGGCCGGCCTGCGGCTCGATCCGCACGAGGGCGCGGGCGAGGCCCAGACGCCGCTGCGCGGCGCCCCGGCCGAGCGCCTGGGGATCGGCGACCGCGTCTACTTCCGGCACGCCAAGGCGGGCGAGCTCTGTGAGCGCTTCAACTCCCTCTATCTGGTGGCCGGCAACACGATCCGCGCCGAGGTCCCCACCTACCGCGGCGAGGGCAAGGCTTTCCTCTAGGCATCGCGCTCGCCTGACGGCGTGTGCGAGGATGCGCGCCGAGCGAGGAGAGGAGAGGCATGGGTCGGGTGAGACCGCAGGACCCCGAGCAGGAGAAGAACCTGTGGCTGCGGACGCTGGCCTGGGCGGCGGGGCAAAGGCCGGTGACCTGGTTCCTGGTCAACGTCGGCGGCAAGATCGATCCGGTGCTGATGCGGATGACCGGCGGGCGGGTGAAGACGACGCTCAATGGCCCCACCGTGGTGCTCACCCACACCGGGGCGAAGAGCGGCCTGGAGCGGAAGACCCCGCTCGGCTACTTCACCCAGGGCGAGGACGTGGTCCTGATCGCCTCCCGCGGCGGCCACAAGCACCACCCGCCCTGGTACCACAACATCAAGGCCAATCCCGAGGTGGAGCTGTGGACGGGCACCGCCGAGGGCGGCCGCTACCGGGCCCGCGAGGCCGAGGGCGCCGAGCGCGAGCGCCTCTGGAAGCTCGCCACCACCATGTACCCGGGGTTCGACGGCTACCAGAAGCGCGCGGGCGATCGCCGCATACCCGTGATCGTCTGCTCGCCGCTGGACTGACCCAGCCGGACCAGCCGTCGTCCACGGTGAACGTCCCGCGTACCCCCCTATGCGGTGGTACCCCGGGACGTTCTAGGTGGGGGCGGCCGCAAGCAGGCGGCGCGGATGCTCGTAGACGTCGCCCGAGGAGACGCGCCGAACCATCCAGCCCGCGGCCTCCCAGATGCGCTGCTTGCGCGCGTCCTCGCCTTTGTCGAGATGGAACGGGCCGCCGTCGATCTCGACGATCAATCGCCATTTCGGCCAGCTGAGGTCCGCCTCCTCGCCGGCGATGCGAACGTTCAGCCGCGGCAGCGGACGTCCCGCCTCGCCCAGAAGCTCCATCGCGCGGATCTCCGCCCCGCTGCGCGCCCGCTCAAGCGGCAGCCCCGCGTAGCGGGCCATCGTCGACGCGAGCTGTCGCGTCCCGCGCCTCCTGCGATGACGCGCGATGGCATCCCCGAGCTCCGGGAGTGTCACCAACTCCAATCTGGCGGCATCCCGCAGAGCCCGGGCGAGTGCGCGGGCGCTTATCCCGCGCGCAAGGTCGAGCAGGGTCCGGGCGGCCGAGGTGATCGGAATCCCTCGCAACTCCGTGCGGTCTTCCTCGAGGACGATGCTCCGATACGCGAGCACGCCTCCATGACGGCGAGGTCCGCCGCTCCCTGGGCGCGTAACGGTTTCAAACTCCCGCGGGAGGGACCACAGACCCCAGGCCGCGGCGGCGCTGGTGTGGCTGAGGACACTGCCGGGAGCGGTTAGCGTCGCGCCCTTCCAGCGTCCCCACATGTCGTGCTCGAGCACAGGCGCCACGCCGAAGACACCCTGCTCGACTATCACTAGGAAGCCGGTGGAGAGCTGACGCTCAATCACGCGCTCGCTGAGCCCTAGCTCCATCAACTGCCGACGCGATACGCGGTTGAACTGGCGGCTGGCCAACTCCGCGACATGAACGTCCCTCATACCCCTCTTGAAGGGGGGAGCGCGGGACGTTCTCCCCCGGCGCTGCGACGAACGTCCCTGCTACCCCCCGTGGAGGGGGGAGTGCGGGACGTTCTCCCCCTGAGCGCTAGCGGAGGGGGAGGGATTCGAACCCCCGGACCGGGAGAACCCGGTCAACAGCTTTCAAGGCTGCCGCAATAAGCCAGACTCTGCCACCCCTCCGAGGTGGCGCGGCCGAGGTGGGCCGCACACGATTCGAGTGTATTCGCCGCCTCAGCGCTCGCTGACCAGCAGCGTCTGCGCGGCGCGTCCGATCGGCCCGCGGCGGTCGAGCAGCCGAGTGTCGGCCATCCCCACGCCGTTTGGTTCGGGCAGGGTGATCGCGTCGAGGCAGACCCATTCGCCCTCGGGCAGCCGGTGCAGGTGGACGCTGAGGTCGACGTTGATGAACAGGTATCGGCGCCAATCCAGGGTGGCGCTGACGCCGTTACCCGAGTCGGCGGCGACCAGGACGCGCTGCAGCGGCGAGGGATCCTCGTCGGGAAGGAGCGGCACCCCCATCCGCATCCACACCGTCGCGGGACCTGCCTCCATGAATGCGCCGGAGACGAAGCGGTAGTCCATCGCGGTGTGGTAGCCCACGTCGTAGCCGGTGTGGAAGAACTCGCCCGGCTCGCCGCGATCGGGGCCCGGCGGGGGATCGGTGTGGACGGGCACCCCCTCGAAGGCGACCTGCTCGGTGCGCAGGCGCCAGCCGTGCGCCCGGATCAGCGGCTCGCCGGCCTCGTCGCTCAGCGTCGCCCCCACCAGCTCCACGCTGCGCCCCGGCCGCAGGACCTGAGCGGAGACACGCACCGGCGCGATCGGCACCGAGCGCAGCACCTCGTAGGTGACCCGGCCGACCTGCGTCTCCGGGCCGTCGGGCCCGCCGATGCGCCCGCCACCGAGGCGCTCCAGCTCGCGCCCGATCAGCGCCGCGGGCGGCCCGGCGTGCTGGGCGGCCGGATCCCAGGGCCCGCGGGTCAGCTCGGTCGCGCGATAAAGATCCCCGTCCGGCTCGAAGAAGCTCTCCGCCACGCGCGCATCCTGACGGGCCCGCGATTAGGACGCGGTTAGCTCGAGAGCTACCCTGATCGGTGCCCCCGAGGAAAGGCGGACAGTGGAGAAGCTGAAGAAGAGCGAGGAGGAGTGGCGAGCCGAGCTCACCCCTGAGCAGTACGAGATCGTGCGCAAGAAGGGCACCGAGGCGCCGTTCACGAGCGAGCTCAACGACAACAAGGGCGAGGGGACCTACAAGTGCGTGGCCTGTGGGCAGCCCCTGTTCACCTCCGAGGCCAAGTTCGACTCGGGGACCGGCTGGCCGAGCTTCTACGCGCCGATGGACGACGAGGTGGTCGACACCGAGTCCGACGACAGCCTGATGATGCGCCGCACCGAGGTGCTGTGCTCGCGCTGCGACGCGCACCTCGGCCACGTCTTCGACGACGGGCCGAACCCCACCGGGCAGCGCTACTGCATCAACGG
>CAYZPZ010000014.1:0-17284 GCA_964480205.1 uncultured Conexibacteraceae bacterium | reverse complement strand
TTCGGCCACCGGGTCTACAAGAACTACGACCCACGTGCGCGGATCATCAAGAAGCACGTCGACGAGGTGCTCGAGGTGACCGGCGAGAATCCGCTCCTGGACCTCGCGGTCGAGCTGGAGAAGAGGGCCCTCGACGATGACTTCTTCACCGACCGCAAGCTCTACCCAAACGTCGACTTCTACTCGGGCTTGATTTACGAGGCGCTGGGGATTCCCACCGACATGTTCACGGTGATCTTCGCCATCCCCCGCACCTCGGGCTGGCTGGCTCAGTGGATGGAGCTGAAGGACGACTCGGAGCAGAAGATCGCCCGCCCCCGCCAGATCTACACCGGCCGCCGGGAGGTCGACTACATCCCGGTCGGCGATCGCGATGGTCCGGAGAAGATCACGGGACCGCCCGCGCGGCGGCCGAAGCGTCCGCGCCGCGGCGCCTGAACTGGCGGGTCACAACCCGGCACGGCTCGAAGGTCGAGAAGGCCGGCTTCGAGACACTGGAGGAGGCGCTGGCCGCGGCCCGGGCGCGCGCCGCGGCCGTGCTCAGCGAGGGGCGGCTGGGCAGCGTCAGCGCCTTCCGCGAGTACACGCCGGACCGCCGCGTGCAGGCGCGGATCGAGGTCTCCGGCAAGGGGCTGCTGCGCGGGCCCGAGGCGGGCCTCGACGTGATGGGCGACGGCTCCCTGGTTCCCTACCGCGGCACGATCTTCAAGCGGGCCCTCCAGGCGGAGTCCGTCGATGAGGCGATCGAGCGGATTCGAGAGTCGTTGCGCTGAGCGCGGCGAGCCCGTCCCAAGCGAGACTAGGCTGCGCCCATGGGCGAGTCAGCAGAGATCGGCCGGCGGGTTCGGCTGCCGGGCTGGGCCGAGCGCCCGATCCAGGTCTTCGTCAACGGCCGCGAGCAGCGCGAGGGCTCCGACTACGAGATCCGCGGGCGCGACCTGGTCTTCTCGCGCCCCCTGGTCAAGGAGCAGCTCGGCCGCGGTCGCTGGCTGGCGATGGCGCTGGGGCTGTTCGGAAGCTACGGCCGCAACGAGACGGTGGACGTCCACTACCGGCGGGGGGGCGCGACCAAGGTGATCTCCGACGCCGAGGTGCTGCCCGACTAGGCAGCGAGCGGCTCGCCGGCCAGACCCGCGAGCTCCGCCACCCGGTCGCGGTGCGCGCGCGGCGAGCCCAGCATGCGCCCCGCCACGCGGGCACGCTTCAGCCAGAACTGCAGGTCGTGCTCCCAGGTGAATCCGATCCCGCCGAGCACCTGCAGCGCCGAGCCGACCACCTCCCAGGCGGCGTCGGCGGCCCGGGCGTTCGCCATCGCCGCCGCCAACGGCAGCGACTCGGGCTCGGCATCACCGGCCCAGGCCGCGTAGTAGGTCAGCGAGCGCGACTCCTCGACCGAGAGCAGCATCGCCGCGCAGCGGTGCGAGACAGCCTGGTAGGCGCCGATCGGGCGACCGAACTGCTCGCGCTCGCGGGCGTAGTCGACCGCCATCTCCATCGCTCGCTGGGCCACGCCGAGCAGTTCGGCGGCGATCGCCACCGCCACGCGGTCGCGGCCGGCGTCGACGTCGCCCTCCAGGCGCTCCCCCGCCGGGGAGAGAACCGTCGCGTAGGAACGCGTGGCGTCGATCGTCTCGATCCGCTCGAACTCGAGCTCGGAGGCCGGGGCGAGCAGCGCGCCATCGCTGTCGAAGACGACCGCGACGTCGGCGGTGGGCAGATCGCAGAACAGGGTGCTCTCGCCTTCGGCCGAGACGCCCCCGAAGGCGCCGGTGACCTCACCGGAGGCGAGCTTCGGCAGCCATGCCGACCGCTGCTCCCCGGAGCCGGCGGCGGAGATCACCAGGGCGGCGCCGGCGCTTCCCAGCAGGGGCACGGGCGCGCAGGCGTAGCCGACCTCCTCGCAGAGCAGCGCCAACTCGACCACGCCCAGGCCCTGGCCGCCGTCGTCCTCGGCGATCGCGATCCCCGGCCAGCCCAGGTCGGCGATCTCCTTCCAGAGGCCGTCGTCGTAGGAGCCCGCCTCGGCCAGCTCCCGCACCTTCTCCGGCTTGAACCGTGAGCCGAGGAAGTCTCGCGCGGTGCTCTTGATCTCCTGTTGTGTGTCGCTGAGGTCGAAGTTCATCCCCTACCTGAGCCTGGGCAGGCCGAGCACGCGCTCGGCGATCACGTTCTGCAGCACCTCCGTGGTGCCGCCCTCGATCGAATTCGCGCGCGAGCGCAGGAACCGGTAGCTCCAGTCGCTCCCGGCGCGGATCCCCTCCGGGCCGGCGACCTCGCTGGCCAGCTCGGTCAGCGCCTGGTTGTACTTCGCCCACTGCCACTTGCCGAGCGAGCCCTCGGGGCCGGGGACGCCGGTCTTCATCGTCTGGGTGAGCGAGCGCAGCGCGCCCAGCCGCATCGCCTCGATCCCGATCTGCACCTCGGCGATGCGCTGGCGGATCAGCGGGTCCTCGGCCACCCCGCGCTCCTTGGCCAGGGCGATCAGGTCCTCGAGCGTTCGGCGCAGTCCCATCACCGCGGCCGCGCCCAGCCCGGCTCGCTCGAACATCAGCGTGGTGATCGCCACCTGCCAGCCGCCGCCGACCTCGCCGATCACGTTCTCGTCAGGGACCTCGGCCTCCTCCAGGAAGATCTCGTTGAACTCGGCCTCGCCGGTGATCTGACGAAGCGGGCGCACCTCGACCCCGGGCTGGTCCATGTCGCAGAGGAAGTAGGTGATGCCCTTGTGCTTGGGGGCGTCCTGGTCCGAGCGCGCCAGCAGCATGCACCACTTCGCCTCGTGTGCGTAGGTGGTCCAGACCTTCTGGCCGGTCACCTTCCAGGATCCGTTCGACTTCACCGCCCGGGTCTTCAGCGAGGCCAGGTCCGAGCCTGACTCCGGCTCGGAGAAGCCCTGACACCAGATCTCCTCGGCGGAGAGGATGGGCTCCAGGTAGCGCTCCTTCTGCTCGGTGTTGCCGTGCGCGATCACCACCGGACCACCCATCACCAGGCCCAGCACGTTGGCCGGCAGAGGCACCCGCTGGCGGGCGAGCTCCTCGTTGAAGATCGCCTGCTCGATCAGGGTCGCCCCCTTGCCGCCGTACTCCTCGGGCCAGGAGATCCCCGCCCAGCCGGCCTGGTGCATCTTGCGCTGCCAGGCGCGGCGGAACTCGAACTCGGCGACGTCGTCGCCCTCCGGCGCCGGGCCGGGGTGGTTCTCCTCCAGCCAGGAGCGCACCTCGTCGCGGAAGGCCGCCTCCGACTCGGTCAGAGTGAGATCCACGGCGTGAGCCTAGCCGTAGATCGCCAGCAGGGCCACCGCCGAGCCCGCCCAGACCACCCCGGCGCCGATCATCCCGTAGTCCTCCAGCAGGATCGCGTCGGTGGAGCGGGCGTCCTTGCGGTCGTAGATCAAATAGAGGTAGCGGAAGATCCCGTAGACCACCGGCGGCAGTGTGGCCAGCATCTTGGCCCCGATCAACGGCGAGTTGACCGCGTAGATCGCGTAGCTCATCAGGGTCGCCGTGGTCACCATCGCCACCATCTGGTCGAGGAAGGGGATGGAGTAGTGCTCCAGCACGGGCCGCGACTCGGTCCCGGCGTGCAGCTCGGAGGTCGCCTCCTGGCGGCGCTTGGTGAAGCCGAGGAAGAGCGCGACCATGCCGGTGGTCAGCAGCAGGTAGGCCGAGGCGTCGGCGTCGACCGCCACCGTGCCGGCGAGCACCCGCAGCACGAACAGCCCGGCGATCGTCATCACGTCGAGGATCACCTCGTGCTTGAGCAGATAGGAGTAGAGCGTGGTCCCGATCCCGTAGGCCAGCACCAACCCGCCGACCAGCGGCTCGACCGCGATCGCCGCGCCGGCCAGGCCCGCGATCAGCAGCGTCGCCGCCAGCACCAGGGCGGTGCGGATGCCCAGCTCCCCCGCGGCGATCGGCCGGCGCCGCTTCTTCGGATGCTGACGATCGAGCTCGACGTCGTGGGCATCGTTGACCAGGTACCCGGCCGAGGCGACCGCGCAGAAGGCGGCGAAGGTGAGGATCGCGGCGACGAGCGCGTCGAGCTCGTCGAACTTCCCGGAGAACAGCAGGCCCGCGAAGACCAGCAGGTTCTTGACCCACTCCTGGGGACGCATCGCGACGACCACGGCCCGCAGGGGGCCCCGGCGCGGCTTCCCGGCCTCCGCGTCGGCGGCGATCTCCGCCTCGGGCGCCTCGGCGGTTTCGGTGAGGCCACCGGACATAGACCGAGGAGGGTAGTGGCAGGCACGCCGGGGCCGGCACGCCGTCGCCCGCGTCGGCACCTGCCTGTAGATTGTGCGGCGGTCAGGGGCCGGCACGCCGGGGATATCCACCCGGTCGCGTCGAGAGACCGCATGGCGAGCGCCAGGGGGTGTTGATTGTGGCGCTCTCCACAAGAGAGAACCGAGTACACCGTGAGCCGAACACGTCGCCAGAGGAGCCTGACCGCGCTGCTGGCCCTGGCCTGCCTGTTGGGCGCCGGGGCGCTCGGCGGCGCGGCCGATGCGGAGGCCGGCAAGAAGAAGAAAAAGAAAGCCGTGCCGCTGGCCAAGCGGTTCGACACGCGGGTCCTCGCATCCGGCTTCAGGCGGCCGGTCAGCTTCGCGTTCCTGCCCAACGGCAAGATGCTGGTCGGGGAGAAGTTCGGGAACATCTGGATCGTCGATCGCAGCGGCAACACGAAGCTGCTGATGAGCCTCGCCGGCCGTCTGATCAGCCAGCGCGAGCGCGGCCTGGAGGGGATCGAGGTCGCCTCGGACTTCGCGGTCAGCAGGAGGGTCTACCTCAACTACACCTACGCCGCCAACCCCTTGAACCCGACTGGGCCACAGGCGCTGCGGGTCACCTACATCCAGCTCGACTCGAATGACAACGTCTACAACCCGTCGAACCCGGAGACCGTGGTGCTGGGCAAGGACGCGACCCGGCCCTGCCCTGCGATCAGCAACAAGCTCGACTGCCCGGCCTCGATCAGCGCCGTTCACCAGGGCGGCACGGTGATCTCGGCTCCCGACAAGACGCTCTGGATCGGCTATGGCGACTCGAACCTGCCGGCCTCGCTAGGCAATCAGGTCTTCCGCACCTTCAATCCGAAGAGCACCGCCGGCAAGATCCTCCACGTCGACGCCAACGGCAAGGGCCTCAAGAAGCACCCCTTCTGCAAGAAGACCAAGAACCGCAATCGCACCTGCACGAAGATCTACGCGACCGGGTTCCGCAACCCCTTCCGCTTCACCCTCACCCCGAAGGGCCAGCCGCTGGTCGGGGACGTCGGCTGGAACGAGCGCGAGGAGATCAATCTGGTGCGCAGGGGCGCCAACTACGGCTGGCCTTGCAAGGAGGGCTCGATCCGCACGCCGTTCTACCGCGACCGGGCCCGCTGCAAGAGGCTCTACCGCTCGGGCAAGCTCAAGGACCCGATCTACGAGTACGAGAACAACCGGGAGAACGGCGCGGCAGTGATCGTGGGGCCTCAGGCTCAGACGACCTCGTATCCCAAGAGATTGAGGGGCGCCTACTTCTTCGGCGACTACGCCAATCTCTTCATCAAGGGGGGCGTCCTCCGCAAGGGCAAGCTGAGAGGGATCCGGACCGTGGCCACCGGCGCCTTCCCGGTGCAGTTCCGGGTCGCCCCCAACGGCAACATCTCCTACGTCGACTTCATCAAGGGGACGATCAACGAGCTGATCTACGCCCCGAACAAGGCGCCGCGGGCGACCGCCTCGGCCAGTCCGCCATCGTTCTGTCCCCCCGCCACCAGGCCGGTGACCTTCTCGGCGGCCGGCACCACCGACCCCGAAGGGGACCGACTCACCTATCACTGGAGCTTCGGGGACGGCGCCATCGGGGCCGGCCCCACCGCGACCCATGCTTATCCGGGGCCGGGCACCTACACCGCGACCCTGCGGGTCAGCGACGGCATCTCGGCCAGCACCGCCTCGGTCAAGGTGTTCGCCGGCAACTGCCCGCCCTCGATGAGCGTCTTCGCGCCCCGCAGCGGCGCCCGCTACCACGCCGGGCAGGTGGTCCCGCTGCGCGGTAACGGCTCGGACCCGGACCAGTCGCTGCCGAACTCCGCCTTCTCATGGGACGTGGTCCTCGTCCACAAGCAGCACCGCCACGACCTCGGCATCTTCTCCGGCCGTGCCGCCCAGTTCCGCACCGTCACCGACCACGACGCCGACTCGCACTACCTGGTCACGCCCTCGGTGACCGATGCCCGCGGCTACACGAAGGTGCTGCCGACGATCACCCTGGTGCCTGACAGGGTGTCGTTGAGGCTGAAGAGCAACATCGGCAAGGTGCGGATCACCTACGGCGGCCGGACGGTGGGGGCCCCGAGGAAGATCAAGACCGTGCCCGGCTACAAGGCCGAGATCAGCGCGCCGATCAGGGTCCGCAGGAACGGCAAGGTCTTCAAGTTCGTGGCCTGGGGCAAAAGGCGCAAGCGCACCCGGATCTATCCCGTTCCCAGCAAGAAGAAGCTGAAGCTGGTGGCCCGCTACAAGCGGGTCCGCTAGCGCCGCTTCGGGTCCACCAGGACGCCCGGGTTGAGGATCGCGTCCGGGTCGAGCTCGAGCTTGGCGGCACGCAGGGCGGCGGCGAAGGGCTCGGGGCGCTGGCGGTCGTACCAGGGCCGGTGATCGCGGCCGACCGCGTGGTGGTGGGTGATCGTGCCCCCGGCCTCGATCACCGCGTCGGAGACGACGGCCTTGATCTGATCCCACTGCTCCACCTCCCCGCCGCGGCGGGCGGGCGCCAGGACCGTGTAGTAGGGGGCGGGGCCGTCGGGATAGACGTGGGTGAAGCGGCAGCTGATCCGCGGTGAGCCGGGGCCGTCGGCCGGCGCGTCGCAGGCCGCGGCTACCACGCGCCGGGCCGCTTCCATCACCTCGGCGTGGAAGTCGGCGAAGCGGTCCCAGGTGATCGCGGTCTCGAAGGTGTCGGAGAGCACCCCGCAGGCGACCATCGCATCGCGCAGGTAGGGCGCCTGCAGGAAGGCCTGGCGCCAGGCGCCGACCGAGTCGCCCCCGCGGTCGCCGTCGCCTTCTTTCCGGTCGCCCCCACGCACCTCTCCCGGCCGGCCGCCGTGCTCGCGGGCGACGTCGACCGCGATCGCCAGCGGCTCGTCCACGGGGTGATGCGCCGACTCGAAGCCGAGCACCAGCAACGCCTTGCCCGGCTCGCCCGCCCCGGTGGTCTCGGCCTCGACCGCGTCGAGCAGCCGGCAGTTGGACGGGTACAACCCGGTCTGGGATATCGCCCGCACTGCCTCCGCCCCGCCCTCGAACTCGTCGAACGTAATCCCGACCGAGAGCTTGAACCGCGGCCGCTCCAGCACCCGCACCCACGCCTCGGTGATCACCCCGAGGATGCCCTCGGAGCCGATCAGCGCCCGGTCGGGACTGGGCCCGGCGCCCGAGCCGGGCAGCCGCCGACTCTCCCACTCGCCGCTCGGGGTGATCGCCCGCACCGACACGACCAGGTCGTCGATGTGCGTATAGAGGGTGGCGAAGTGGCCGCCGGCGCGAGTGGCGATCCAGCCGCCCAGGGTGGAGTACTCGAAGGACTGCGGGAAGTGGCGCAGGGTGAGGCCGTGCTCGCGGAGCTGCTCCTCGAGGCGCGGCCCGGTGGCGCCGGCCTGGATCCGAGCGGCCTTGGAGACGGGATCGACCTCGAGCACCCGGTCCATCCGCCGCAGGTCGATCGTGACCACGCCCGGGTACTCGCCGTACATCCGCGGCTCAACCCCACCGACCACGCTGGTGCCGCCGCCGTAGGGGATCGCCGCCGCGCCCTCGTCCGCGCACCAGTTGAGCACCGCGTCGACGTCCTCGGGCGACTCCGGGAAGGCGACCAGGTCGGGTGCCCCCTCATAGCGGCCCCGAAAGCCCCGGACCACGTCGCGGTAGGCCTTGCCGAGTGCATGGGCTATCCGGTCGTAGCGGTCCGCCGAGAAGATCGCCTCCAGCTCGGCAGGCGGCTTCAGCCGCGGCTCGGGTACCTCGATCGCCTCCAGCGGCGCCGGCGCCTCGATCTCCTCGACCGGGAATCCCAGCCGATCGCGGATCCCGGCGGCAATCCCCTCCAGCGCCGCGCGGTCGAGCTGCTGGTCAGTGTGCCCCCAGCCCCAGTGCTTGAGCCGGCGGGTCTCGGTCGCGGCCATGGGCGCGACCCTACTGGCTCCGGACGGCCCCTCGCGCGCCTCGGGCGATTACCAGTGCACCCCGCGCATCAGGTAGGCGAAGGCGACGCCCTCGGTGGAGAGCTCCTCATCCTTGGCGACCTTGCCGTCCTTCTCCTTCTCCTTGCCCTTCTTCGCCGCCGAGGAGTCGGGGAAGAGCTTGTAGGCGGTGTTGAGAATGGCGTCGGAGGCCTTGGGGGCGACGTTGTAGAGCAGCTCCCCGAAGGTGCCGAGGCGGGTGGCGACCTTCTTCGGCTTGCGGATCATCGCGTCGCAGATCATCTCCGCGGCCTCGTCGGGCGTGATCGTGGGGAAGGCGTCGTACATCTTGGTGGGCGCGATCATCGGCGTGCGGACCAGCGGCATGTAGATGGTGGTGATGTTGACCCCGTCGTCGATCACCTCGGAGGCGACGCAGCGAGACCAGGCATCGAGCGCCGCCTTGGAGGCGACGTAGGCCGAGAATCGGGGGGTATGGGTCTGCACGCCGATCGAGCTGACGTTGATGATGTGCCCGCCCTTGCGGCCCTTGCCTCGCTTTCGCATCACGGGCAGCAGGCTGAGGATCAGCCGCAGCGCACCGAAGTAGTTGAGCTGCATGGTGCGCTCGAAGTCGTGGAAGCGATCGTAGGAGAGCTCGACCGAGCGGCGGATGGAGCGGCCCGCGTTGTTGACCAGCACGTCCACGCGCCCGTGCTGCTCGATCACCTCGTTCGCCATCCGCTCGACGTCGTCGATGTCGGAGAGATCGCAGCGGTGGATGTGGGCGGTGCCACCGCCCTCGGTGATCTCCGACTTCGTCTCCTCGAGCTTCTCCGGTGTGCGGGCGACCAACAGCACCTCGGCGCCGGCCTCGCCGCACCGCAGCGCGGTCGCCTTGCCGATTCCCGAGGAGGCGCCGGTGATCAGCACCACCTTGCCGCCGATCGCACCGGCCAGGGAGCGGTCCTTGAACAGGTCGGGGTCGAGGTTTCGCTCCCAGTAGTCCCAGAGCCTGTCGGCGTAGCTTTGGAGCGGCGGCACCGAGATCCCAGTGCCCTCCAGCGCCTTCTGGGTGTTGGCCGAGTCGAAGTCGGTCGGATAGTTGATGTAGACGAGGACCGACCGCGGGATCCCGAAGTCGGCGAGGACCTGGTCGGTGATCTTCTTCACCGGGGGCAGCATCTGCAGGCCCCTTCGCACCTGCTTGGGGATGAACTCGAGCATCTTCGAGTCGATCCTCATCGCCGCCTCGGGGGCGTGCGCGGCGCGCGCGAACAGGTTCATGATCTGTCCGGCGCTGAGCGGGTTGGGATCGGTGAGGTGGAAGGCTTGGCCGTCGAGCCCCTCGAGGTGGGCGATGTGGTCCATCGCCCTGGCGACGAAATCGACCGGGACGAGATTGATCCTGCGCCCCTCGATCCCAATGCCCGGGAACCACTCGGGCAGCGCGCGGCGGGCCCGCTGCAGCACCTTGAAGAAGTAGTAGGGGCCGTCGATCTTGTCCATCTCGCCCGTCTCGGAGTGGCCGACCACGATCCCGGGCCGGTAGACCCGCCAGGGGACGTCGCACTCCTCGCGCACCACCGCCTCGGACTCGTGCTTGGTCTGGAAGTAGGGGTGGTTGTCGACGTTGGCCGCCTCGTCGAACATCTCCTCGCTGAAGGTGCCCTTGTAGAGGCCGGCGGCGGCGATCGAGCTGGCCAGATGAAAGCGCTTGGCCTCGAGTGCCTCGGCCAGCTTCACCGCCTCGCGGGTGCCCTCGACATTGGCGACCCGCTGGCTCTCGGCATCGGCGGTCATGTCGTAGATCGCCGCCAGGTGGAAGAAGTGATCGATCTTGCCCTTCAGCTCGGGGACCACCTCGGCGCAGCCGAGCTTCTCCTGGGAGAGATCGCCGATCACCGGCACGATCCGCTCATCCTCGGCACCCCAGCGGCTCTTCAGCTCCTCCAGCCGGCCCCGCGAGCCTTCGCGCACCAGCACGTAGATCGTCCCCTCCCGCTCGAGCAGTTGCTCGACCAGGTTGCGGCCTATGAAGCCGGTTGCGCCTGTGACGAAGTAGCTCATCTCACCTCCGCGCTGGAATCTATTACTCCGCGCACCTCCACGTCAGAGCTGCACCCGGGAGCGCGCAATAATCGGGGGCGTGGCGATGTTCGAGCCTCACGTCCAGCCGGACCCCGAGCGCGAGAATCAGATGCGCTCCACCGGCGCCCGGATCGAGATCCGCCCCTCTGCGCGGGTGGCGCAGCTCGGCGTTCGCTCCCTGGCCTGTCCCTCGTGCGACATGCCGCTGGCGCTGAGCGGGCCCGTCGGCTGGAACGAGGAGATCTCATGCGCCTTCTGCGAGTGGAGCGCGCCCACCCGCGCCTACGTCCGCGAGCGGGGCTGGCCGGAGGTCGATCTGCTCGTCCGGCTGGGCTAGGGGTGGGATCGGTCAAGGCGAGGGCGCGCAGGTCATAAAGTTGTAGGCAGGGAATGGCGACCAAGCAGAAGGTCCAGCTGCTGATGCCCGAGATGGGCGAGTCCGTCACCGAGGGGACGGTGCTGGAGTGGCACGTCTCCGAGGGCGACTCGGTCGAAGAGGGCCAGGCCATGGTCGAGGTCTCGACCGAGAAGGTCGACGCCGAGGTCCCCGCCCCCGCCAGCGGCACCGTGACCAAGATCCTGGCTCAGCCCGACGAGACCGTCGAGGTCGGCAAGCCGCTGGCCGAGATCGATCCCAACGGGGTGCCCGGCCAGGCCGAGGGCGGCAACGGCGGCGCCCCGGATGCAACCGAGGAGGCGCCGGGCCAGGAAGCGAAGGCTGAAGAAGCGGAGCCCGAGAAGCGCGAGCGACCCGAGGAGGAGGCTGAACCAGGCGCGGAGGGGACGGGGACCGGCGAGGCGGCGCCCGCGGAGGCCCCAAGCGGCGAGGAGATCGAGATCGCGATGCCCGAGATGGGCGAGTCGGTTACCGAGGGGACGGTGCTGGAATGGCACGTCTCCGAGGGCGATGCGGTCGAGGAGGGCCAGGTCGTGGTCGAGGTTTCCACCGACAAGGTCGACGCCGAGGTGCCCGCCCCCGCCGACGGGACGATCACCAAGATCCTGGTCGGCCCCGACGAGACGATCGAGGTCGGCAATCCGCTCGCCCAGATGGCCAAGGGGGCGGGCCCGAGCGGGGACGGCGCCGAGGCGCGGCCCCGCCAGGCCGAGGCCGAGGCGGCCGCCCCGCCCGAGGCCGAGGAGGCCGAGCAGGCCGACGGGGCGCGGGCCACCCCGCTGGCCAAGCGTGCGGCGGCGGCCAACGGCGTCAGCCTGGCCGGAGTCAAGGGCTCCGGGCCCGGCGGCAAGATCACCAAGGCCGACGTGCTCGCCGCCGAGCCCGGCGGCGACGGCGCCGCGGCGGCGCCCACCGCCGCGGAGGGCGAGCCGAAGCCGCTGCGCGGCCCGGCGGCGATGCTGGCCAAGGCGATGGAGGAAAGCCGGCAGATCCCCACCGCCACCTCATTCCGCACCCTGGCCGTCGACACCCTGGACGCCAAGCGCAAGGCGCTGAACGGTGTGCTGAAGGAGCAGGGGATGAAGGTCAGCTTCACGCATCTGATCGCCTGGGCGATCGTCAAGGCCGCCCGGGAGTGGCCCGTGATGGGCCGCACCTACGCCTCCGAGGACGGCAAGCCGACCGTGATCGAGCCCGCCGGGGTCAATCTCGGGATCGCGGTGGACGTGGAGCGAAAGGGCCAGCGCTCGCTGATGGTCCCCTGCATCAAGGGAGCCGACGGGCTCGACTTCAAGGGCTTTCACAGCTACTACGAGGAGCTGATCACCAAGACCCGCGAGAACAAGCTGACCGCGGACGACTTCCAGGGGACCAACATCAGCCTCACCAACCCGGGCGGGCTGGGCACGGTCGCCTCGGTGCCCAGGCTGATGAGCGGGCAGGGGACGATCATCGCCTGCGGCTCGCTCGCCTACCCGGTGGAGTGGGCGCACGCCCCCGCCGAGCGGATCCAGGCCCTGGGCATCTCGAAGGTGATGACGATGACCTCGACCTACGACCACCGGGTGATCCAGGGGGCCGAGTCGGGGTCGTTCCTGCGCCGGATCGAGGAGCTGCTGCAGGGCGAGGACTCCTTCTACGAGTCGGTCGCCGCCGACCTCGGCATCGACGAGGGCGTGGTCAGGGCCGCCCACCCGGCAGCGGCCTCGGCGCGGGGCATGCCGGTGAGCGCCCCGGAGGGCGTCCCCGCCGCCGCGGCGAAGCCGGACGCGGAGCTGTTGCAGGCGGTGCTGGCGGCGACCTCGCTGCTGAAGGGCTACCGGACCCATGGGCACCTCGCCGCGCGTCTGGACCCCCTCGGCTCCGAGCCGAAGGGGGACCCCGCGATCCAGCCGGAGAACCTCAACCTGACCCCCGAGCTGATGTCGCAGATCCCGGCCGAGATCCTGCGCATCGGCGTGGAGGGTGAGACCCTGCTCGAGGCGCTGCCGCGGATGCGCGAGGCCTACTGCGGCACGGTCGGCTACCAGATCGAGCACCTCTCCTCGCACCAGCAGCGGATGTGGCTGCGCGACATGATCGAGACCGGCTGGCACCGCAAGCCGCTGGACCCCGACGAGAAGCGCCGCCTGATGGAGCGGCTGATCGAGGTGTTCGGCTTCGAGCGTTACCTGGAGAAGGCCTACCTGGGCCAGAAGATGTTCTCGATCGAGGGCCTGGACACGGTGGTGCCGATGCTCGACGAGATCTTCGAGATGGCCCATTCCGAGGGCGCCGAGGACGTCGTGATCGGCATGGCCCATCGCGGCCGGCTCAGTGTGCTCGCTCACAGCCTGGGGCGCGAGGCGACCTCGATCCTCGCCGAGTTCGAGGGGGCCAAGGCGATCGAGGCGGTGAAGGCGGTGGCGGCGATCCCCACCGGCGGCACCGGCGACGTCAAGTACCACTACGGCCACAAGGGGATCTACCGGACCCAGGATGGCAGCGAGATCGACGTGCGGCTTTACCCGAATCCCAGCCACCTCGAGTTCGTCGACCCGGTCGTCACCGGGGCCGCCCGCGCCGCCCAGACCAGCCGGGAGAACTCGAAGCTGGTCCATGACCCGGCCGCGGCGGTGCCGGTGCTGCTTCACGGCGACGCCGCCTTCCCCGCGCAGGGAGTGGTAGCCGAGACCCTCAACCTGCAGTCGCTCGCCGGCTACGCCACCGGCGGCACCATCCACATCATCCAGAACAACCAGATCGGCTTCACCACCGACCCCGAGGAGGGCCGCTCCACGCCGTACGCGGCCGACATGGCGAAGGGGTTCAACGTGCCGATCATCCACGTCAACGCCGACGACCCCGAGGCCTGCCTGGGAGCGATCCGCCTGGCGATGGGCTATCGCGAGCGCTGGGGCCGCGACGTGGTGATCGACCTGATCGGCTACCGCCGCTACGGCCATAACGAGACCGACGAGCCCGCCTACACCCAGCCGCTGATGGCGCAGAAGATCAAGGAACATCCGCCGGTCTCCGAGCTCTACGCCGAGTCGCTCGTCTCCGAGGGGGTCGTCACAGCCGAGGAGGTCGAGGCCAAGCGCGAGCAGCGCCGGGCCGAGCTGAAGGCCGCCCACGAGGAGCTGCGCTCCAAGATCGAGGCGGGCGAGTTCGAGGATCCCACCGCCACCGGTACCGGCGAGCTGGACCGTACCCGCAGCCCAAGCGTCGACACCGCCGTGCCCGAGGATCGGGTCCGCAAGCTGAACGAGGAGCTGCTGCGGGTTCCCGACAGCTTCACCATCCACCGCAAGCTGAGAAAGCCCCTGGGCAAGCGGATCGAGGCCATGGACGAGGGCGGGATCGAGTTCGGCCACGCCGAGGCGCTCGCCTTCGCCTCCCTGCTCGGCGACGGCGTCCACGTTCGTCTCACCGGCCAGGACACCGAGCGCGGGACCTTCTCCCACCGCCACCTGGTGCTCCACGACGAGAAGACCGGGCTGCGCTACGCGCCGATCCAGAACCTGCCAGAGGCGAAGGCCCCGTTCGAGCTGCACAACAGCCCGCTCTCGGAGCAGGCCTGCCTGGGCTTCGAGTACGGCTACTCGGCGGCCTCGCCCGACAGCCTGGTGCTGTGGGAGGCGCAGTTCGGGGACTTCGGCAACTCCGCGCAGGTGATCATCGACAGCTTCATCGCCTCGGCCGAGGCGAAATGGGGTCAGACCACCCGGCTGACGCTGCTGCTGCCCCATGGCTACGAGGGGGCCGGCCCCGAGCACTCCAGTGCCCGCATCGAGCGCTTCATCCAGCTCGCCGCCGAGGGCAACATCCGGATCGCCAACCCCAGCACCGCCGCCCAGTACTTCCACCTGCTGCGCCGCCAGGCTCACATCGCCAAGGCCAGGCCCCTGGTCGTGTTCACGCCGAAGGGGCTGCTGCGGCTGCCGCGCGCCACCTCCACCCTCGAGGACCTGACCGACGGCTCGTTCGAGTTCGTCCTCGACGACCCGACCGCCGACGAGCGCAAGGAGCGCGTCGAGCGCCTCGTGCTCTGCACCGGCAAGGTCTACTACGACATCGACTCCGCGCCGAAGCGCGCCGACGCGGAGGGGGTCGCCGTGGCCCGGGTCGAGTTGCTCTACCCGTTCGCCAAGGAGCAGCTGGCCGCGCTGATCGGCAGCTACCCGAACCTGAAGGAGATCGTCTGGTGCCAGGAGGAGCCGCGCAACATGGGTGCCTGGAGCGTGATGCAGCGCCGGATGCCCGAGCTGGTCCCCGAGGGGGTCGAGATGGGCTACGTCGGCCGGCCGCCGCGGGCCAGCCCGGGTGAGGGCTACGCGGTCGCCCACACCAACGAGCAGGAGCGGATCGTGCTCACCGCCCTGATGGGCAAGGCCGATCCTGCCTGACCTGACCTGACCGCCGGCGATCCACTCCGCAAGCCCGTGCCGGGCAGGCTGTTCGGCTGGGTGAAGCTGGCCGCCTGGGTGGAGTGTGCGCTGTTCGCGGGACTGCTGGTCGTCTGGCTGGCCCCGGGGATGGAGCATCAGACCTTCGTCCTCGGCCTCAGCCACGGGATCGGCTATATCGCTCTCTGCCTGCTCATCCTGGCCGCCACCGTGGCGCGGGAGACGCCCTGGCCGCTGCTGGCCGCCTCGCTCACTCCGGCCGGCCCGTTCGGGACGGTGGTCGGCATCGAGCTGATCGAGCGTCGGGGCTGGGGAATCGCCGCTCCACAGACGCCGGCGCCGACCCTTTCTCAAGCGGGTGTTGACACGGTGCGGGCAAACCGTGAATAATCACCGCCGCGGGACAACGACATAGACGTAAAAGGCTCGTCCCCGGGCCAGTCCCGCCTCCGGGGGCGATCGCGTCGGAAATCCCTCCCTGGCTACCGACGCGCAGGCGTGGCGCGGGCCGCGTGGACCCCCTGCCTCCCGCGGCCCCGCCACGCCATTACTTCACCTTCACCGGCGACGAGGGGCAGCCGGTCAGCGAGGCTCAACCGCGCTCGCGCAGGCTGCGCAGAACGCGGTGCAGGATGCCACCGTGCTGGAAGTAGGTGACCTCGTTCGGGGTGTCGATGCGGACCTTGGCCTCGAAGCTGACCGGGTCGGCGCCCTCGCGCGTGGCGGTCACCTCGACGCTCTTGGCCTCGCCGTTCTGAAGATCGCCGACCTCGAAGGTCTCCTCGCCGGTCAGCCCGAGCGAGTCGATCGACTCTCCTTCACCGAACTGCAGGGGAAGCACACCCATCCCGATCAGGTTGGAGCGGTGGATGCGCTCGAAGCTCTCGGCGATCACCGCGCGGACCCCGAGCAGCGCGGTGCCCTTCGCCGCCCAGTCCCGCGAGGAGCCCGAGCCGTACTCCTTGCCGGCCAGCACGACCAGCGGCACATCCTGATCGGCGTAGGACATCGCCGCCTCGTAGATGGTGGTCTCCTCGCCCTCGGGGAAGCGGCGGGTGAACCCCCCCTCCTTCTCGACCAGGCGGTTGCGCAGCCGCACGTTGGCGAAGGTGCCGCGGATCATCACCTCGTGGTTGCCGCGGCGCGAGCCGTATGAGTTGAAGTCGCGCGGCTCCACGCCCTCGTCGACCAGCCACTGCCCCGCGGGGCTTTCCTTCTTGATCGCGCCGGCCGGCGAGATGTGGTCGGTGGTGACCGAGTCGCCGAGCATAGCGAGCACCCGGGCGCCGGTGATCGGCTTCACCGGCTCGGGCTCGGTCTTCATCCCCTCGAAGAAGGCCGGCCGGCGAACGTAGGTCGAGTCCGGCCACGTGTAGCGGTCGCCGGAGGGAACCTCGATCTCGTTCCAGCGCTCGTCGCCGCTGAACACGTCCGAGTAGCTGCGGGTGAACATCTCGGCGCGGACCGCCTGCTCGATCGCTGCCTCCACCTCCTCGGTCGTGGGCCAGATGTCGGATAGGTAGACCGGCTCATCGTCGGAGTCCCGCCCCAGCGGCTCGGAGGTGAGATCGAGATCCATTCGACCGGCCAGCGCGTAGGCGACGACCAGCGGCGGCGAGGCCAGGTAGTTGGCGCGGGTGTCGGGGTTGATCCGGCCCTCGAAGTTGCGGTTGCCGGACAGCACCGAGCAGGCCACCAGGTCGTGTTCCTCGATCGCGGCCGAGATCTCCGGATCCAGCGGCCCGGAGTTGCCGATGCAGGTGGTGCAGCCGTAGCCCACCAGGTGGAAGTCGAGCGCCTCGAGGTCGTCCATCAGCCCCGCCTCCTCGAGGTACTCGGTGACCACCATCGAGCCCGGCGCCAGCGAGGTCTTCACCCACGGCTTGCGCTTCAGCCCGCGCTCGACGGCTTTGCGGGCCAGCAGCCCGGCGCCGATCATCACGCTCGGGTTCGAGGTGTTGGTGCACGAGGTGATCGCGGCGATCACCACCGAGCCGTTGTGGAGCTCGACCTCGACGGGCTCCGCGCCGGAGGCGGGATCGTCGGTCGTGAGCTTCACCGTCGCGCGCGGCGGGGCGACCGCGGTCGCCACCGCGGGCCCGTCGGGCTCGCCGCCCTCCTCCTCCCAGACGTGGAGCTCCTCGTCCGGGTCGGGCAGCTCGACCCGGTCGAACATCTCGATCAGGTCGCGCATGAACGTCCGTTTCGCATTCGACAGCGCGATCCGCCGCTGGGGGAGCTT